>JANMLE010000154.1:0-1295 GCA_031372385.1 Planctomycetota bacterium
CGACCGCGCCCGCCAACGCCCGCACACTCGCTTCGGGCAACGGTGCGAGGGGAATTCCGGCGGCATCCACGCCGGGAAACTCCAAGCGACCGCGGTCCATGCGCAACTGTCCGGTCGCCACCCGCGATTGCAGCGGTCCCACCGGTGGAACGTTGGCGAATCCGCCGCCGACCACCGGAACGAGCCCCGTCACAAACGGCCGTGTTCTACCGACAAACAGGGAACCGGGGTAACCATTGGTCGTCGTCAGCACCGGAGTCACCGATGTGCTCGTGTAGGACGCCCCCTGTCCGAATGAGAAATCGAACTGCGAATGCCCGACGGCGAATCCCCCGTGCAGACCGGCGTTCGGTTGAAAACCGCCAAACGGAGGGATCGGGCCGCCGCCGTTGAACCGCATGAAGTAGTGCGGATTGTTGACACTCCAGCCGATGTGCGAATGCTCGTAGAACGACGCGCTGTTGTTCTGCAGCGGCGACTGCATCGTCACCATCTGAGCGGAGACAACCACCGGCCCGCACGACAGCGACACGGCGAACGCCAGGAGGACAATGGATCGACACATGATGCTGTTCCCTTCAGGAGCCGGACGGCGTCAACAACATTCGTCCGTGCTTCCGCGGAAGACTCTATCATTCGCAGGTGGCGGTTTCGAGAGGAGAATCGTCCGTGTCACGCCGAGATCAAGAACCGCCGAGGTCGTTTGCACGAGCGACCGTCCACGGCGGTGATCGGCGGGTGCGCTTTACTTCCCTGCAAACGCTCATCGCTTCGACCTGGTCGAGACGGCAACTGCTCAGCTTGCTGCGCACCCAAGAGGACATCGAGTCACTCGCGTGTCACATCGACGATGACATCCATTCACTCGCTTCCAGTGAGCCAGTCCGCCCCCGTCCCCCGCCACAGACGCTGCTCTATTAAGATGCGTGACCGTCAGCTAAGATGCGTGACCGTCAGCAAACTGCGGTCACCGTGGGCGTTTCAGTCGCTTGGCCTCCTTCGGCGGATGCCATCCCACCTTCACCCAGCCTTGTCGCGCCGTCACCAGGATCGGTCGGTTGAGTTGCAGAGCGAGGACGGTGGCTCGCCCCGTCGGGGTCAGTCCCTCGATTCGCAGCCCGTCGTCGATCCAGCGAAAGTGTTGCGACCAGACCTGGCGACGCGGATGAAACAGCGCGGCACGTTTGCCGGTGAGCGGATCAATCGCCGCCGTGCGACACGCTTTTCTCTCGTTGCACGGGCTGCAGCACAGGCAAAGATTCTCACGCACCGTCAGGCCGCCGAGCGATTCGGGA
>JANMLE010000201.1:0-1561 GCA_031372385.1 Planctomycetota bacterium
CAGGCCGAGCAGGCGGCGGTGTGGCAGACCGAAATCATCGACTTCGCGGGGCGGGCACCGTGGCGCTACTCCGATGCCGACAACCTGCTGGCCCTCGGGCGGGCGGCACTCGACGTCGGGATGGATGCCCGAAACGTGCTCGAAAAATTCTACGACCGCGCCCTGAAGATGCATCCCGAGCATCGTGATGCCATGCTGGCCAGCGGCGAGCTGGCGCTGCTGAAGCAAGATTTCGAACTGGCTGCCGACACGTTTCAGGCAGCCCTCAAAAAATATCCCGACGACGCGGACATGCACTTCGGGTTGGCCCGCAGCCTGGACCGGAGCGAACCGCCGCTGGCCGCGCATGCCCTGTCGATGACATTCAAGAACAACCATCGGCACATCCCCGCAATGCTCTCCCGCGCCGAAGACGCCATCGACGCCGAGCAGTATGACGACGCTCTGAAAGTGCTCGACAAGGTGCTGACCATCAACGGCAAGCAACCGGCCGCGTGGGCCTATCGCTCGGTGATCGCGCATCTCCGCAACGACCAGCGCGGGGCGAACTTCTTCCGCGACGGAGCCCTCGCGACCTGGAACAAGAATCCGCTGGTCGACCACCTGATCGGCCGGAAGCTGTCGCAGAAGTACCGCTTCACCGAAGGGGCGGCTCATCAGAAGCAGGCGCTGGAGTTCGCCGCCAACTACGGACCCGCGCGCGTCCAACTGACCCAGGATCTGCTGCGGCTGGGCCGTGATGAGGAGGGGTGGAAGCTCTGCGAGGAGGCTCACAAGGCCGATGCCTACGACGTTCACCTCTTCAACCTGATGCAACTGCATGATGAACTGTCGAAGTACCGGACGATCGAGGCGGATGGATTCCTGGTGCGGATGGAGGCGAACGAAGCCGAGATCTATGGCGGCGCGGTCGTCGAACTGCTGCTGCGCGCGAAGAAGTCTCTGTGTGCGAAGTACGGGCTGGAGTTGAAGGACCGGATCGTCGTCGAGATCTTTCCGCAGCCGAACGATTTCGCCGTGCGAACGTTTGGGATGCCGGGGGCTTCGGGGTTTCTTGGCGTCTGCTTCGGCCGGGTGATCACCGCAAACAGCCCTGCGTCGCAGAAGGACCATCCGGCGAACTGGCAGGCGGTGTTGTGGCACGAGTTCTGTCACGTCGTCACGCTCGAACTGACCCGCAACCGCATGCCGCGCTGGTTGAGCGAAGGGATCTCGGTCTATGAGGAACGACTCGCCAACCCCACCTGGGGTCAACGGATGAACGCCGCCAACCGCACGCGCATTCTGAACGGCCGGCTGACTCCGATCCGCGAACTCAGCGGCGCGTTTCTGCGTCCCGAAACATCGGCCGACCTGAACTTCGCCTATTACCAGTCGTCGCTCGTCGTCGAGCACTTCATCGAGCGGTACGGCTTGGACAAGTTGAAGAGCGTACTGGCGGAACTGGCGACCGGCTTGCCGATCGATCCCGCCTTGGAGCGGCATCTCGCCCCCCTCGATCAACTCGATGAAGAGTTCCGTGACTACGCGGCGCAGATGGCGCGCGAACTGGCAGGCGGTG
>JANMLE010000263.1:0-1586 GCA_031372385.1 Planctomycetota bacterium
GAGGGCTCCCTGAATCCCGACGCGATTGGGATAGCAGCCCGTCAACAGCGCGGTGCGCGACGCCGAACAAACCGCCTGTGCGACATAAAAGCTGGTGAACTTCCGCCCCTCCGCCGCCATGCGATCGAGGTTCGGCGTGTCAGAAAACGGCGATCCAAAACACTTCAAATCAGCGTAGCCCAAGTCGTCGGCAAAGACGATCACCACGTTCGGCGGCCGCTCGGCCGCTTGAGCCATCGTCGTCAGAATCAGAAGTGCCGCCAGGCAAGCCAATCGTCGCATCATCATTCCCTTTGGCCCAGATTGTTAACCACGAAATACACGAAATACACGAAAGGAAAACGGGAAGAATGGATGGTTCACGTGCCGGTCAATGGATGGCACAACACAACGCTTCTGATGACGTGCAACGCTACCCTCTGCCCTTTCGTGTATTTCGTGTATTTCGTGGTTCAAATTCTTGAGTCACCCGCGTGAGATTCCCGTCACCCGTCAGACCCGCGGCTCGAGCACCTGCAACCGGACCGATTGGACGAACGGCTTGATGCGGACGCGGTAGTCGGTCATGTGTGGTGCGACGAGGTGAGCCTTAAGGTGCTCGACGCTCTCCCATTTCTCGATGATCAAGACGGCAGTTTCGCCGAGGAAGTTCTGGACCGGGATTCCAGTCGGGGTATCGATCGCCGCCCCGTATTCAATGCATCCGGCCTCTTGGCGCACGAGGATCGCGACCTGCGCGAATTCAACCAGGAAGTCGTCGCGATGGCCGGGGGTCGTTTCAATCAGTGCGAGCACGTGGATCATGAGTGTCCTGTCTGTCCGGAGAGGTCGAAGGTTGGTGTGATGGTTCTAACAACCGGCAGGATCAGATGCCACCGGCGGGGGAGAACGGCAGGGCCGTCGCCCCTCATTAATCTGGAGCAGTCGTAGGGTGGGACCAGCGGCGCTTCGCCGCGCCGGCCCACCATCAGGACTTGCGATGTCATGTTGGTGGGCCGGCGCTCGAAGCGAGCTGGTCCCACCCTACATTGAAATCGGCGATGGATCTGTGGCGAACAGCGAGGATTGTTGAGGTGTCGGCCGCACCTCCCTACAATCGCGCCGTTAACAACAGTCACCGCCCGTGAACATTCAGGACAAAGTGCGTCATGCGTCGAGTCAACTCTGGTGGCGGCTGGCCCGCGGTGCTCTACACGTTTCAAAAGGCGCGCGAGGCGGGCGGGCTGTGGAAGCTGTGGAAGGCGATGCGGTCCAAGAATGCCTGCAAGACCTGTGCGGTCGGCATGGGGGGCCAGCAGGGGGGGATGACCAACGAACGGGGCGTCTTCCCGGAAGTCTGCAAGAAGTCGCTGCAGGCGATGGTCGCCGACATGCAGGGGGCGGTGAAGCCGGACTTCTTCCGGACGTACTCGATCCCGCAACTGCAAGCCTTCTCGCCGCGTGAACTCGAAACCAGCGGCCGGTTGACTCAACCGATGATCCATCGGCGCGGCGAAAACTACTACCAGCCGATCTCGTGGGACGACGCCTTCGCCAAGATCATCGCCAAGCTGAAAGCAGTCACACCGGATGAATCGTTCTGGTAC
>JANMLE010000267.1:0-2095 GCA_031372385.1 Planctomycetota bacterium
CGCCAGCCGATGATCGGGTAGGGATAAGTCTCACCCGTCGGCAACGATGCCACGCGGGTCAGCCGCCGGGTCGCCCGTTCGATCATCGCCCGCGCGTCACGCGCCGCGGCATCCTGTCCCGACGTGCGCGCCTGCTCCTCAACCAAGCGCCAGTGGATCAGATCCCGCTCCAAATCCGCGCGCACGGGCAAGTCGCTGCGATAGGCCAGTGGCACGATGACTTGACTCGACTTCCATTCCCCGCGGCGAGCGATCCGGCCCGCGCTATCCGCCTGATGCTTCCAGATGCCGAGTGTCGCCCCGGACACGACCGGTCCCACATACGCATAGCTGTGACCGGGCTCAGACAACGCCTCGATGGCCGCGAGCGCCGCATATCCCAGCCGGCGTCCATTCCGATCGGCAACGCGCACGTCCCCGACGTAGCCCTCGGCGGGGCCGATGTCGCCCGATGCTCCCTGGATGAAGAAGCACGGCGCGTCGGTGGCCGATTCAATCACCTCACGCATCGCGCCGACATAGTCGGGACTGATCAGCGTGTTCTCCCACGCGAGTGTCGTGGGATGGCAGGCATAGTTGACGAACGTGCCGAGCGTGCGGTTCGAATCGCCGACGATCCGGCCGACCAGCACCGTGTCGTCCGCCAGCCCCGCGGGATTGAATCCGCAGACAAAGTGACCGCGCTGTTCATCGAAGAAATCGCGGTTCGTCGCCAGATCCGACCGCCCGCGACCGTAGACGATCGTCGACGGTTCCAGTCGTGTTTCCGCTTCGCCGATCAGGACGGCGATGTTCCTCGCCAAGTCGTTCAGATACGGCGGAATCAGGTCTCCACCGGGAAGGTCACGCCGCTCCAGCCCCATCAGTCCGGCCCCGTGCGTGTGCGAGAAGAACACCATCAACTGGTCGCGGACGACGCCCGTGGCGGCGCTCACGGAGTCGAGCAGCGCATTCATCTCGGTGGTCCACAGCAGACAGTGGTCGACGGCGATCAACACCTGCTGCCGTGCCGCGTCACCGTCCAAGTCGCGCAGGAACAGCACGGTCGCCGTGAGCGGCCGATGGACGCCGGTCGAGCGATCATGCGTCGCGGCACCCCACATCCGGTGATAGATCCCGACAGGAGGCGTGATGTCACACCGGGCGACCCCCACGAGACACCGGCTTTGCGGAGTTTCGACAATCGACATGTGAGACCTTTGTGAAAGCCTGATCGACGACCGCCAACACTTTGTCCAAACCGTCTCGAACCGGCAAGTCGCAGACGGAAGTCCGATCCACCGGCTGAGAAGACCGGTCTCATGCCGACGCGCCAAGCGGCTGTGACTCAACAACGAAGTGGCTGCGTCTCACCAACGTTCCAGAGTTGCACATCGCGAAGCAACCAGTGTCCGCTCGCTCCGGCACGGGCACCGCCATCTACAGATGGTCCGCCGATGGTGACTGGAATAGGGCCACCATCACGGCCCGCAGCAGATGCCAACTCAGCCGTATGCTCGTGTCAGGCTCTATTTCTCGGCGATCACGGCTTGAAAATCGGCGACAAAAGCACTGAAGTCTCGCAACGGACCTTCAAGGTAGACACAACTGCCGTGTTTGGTCTTGACCTGTAAACATCGGGTGTCGTTCTGTGTGTACGCATCCACGTCAGTGACGTCAGAAAACGGACAAAGGACAAATCTCTGATAGAACAAATTGAAGAAGCCATTTGGTGGAATGGCATTGTGAAACTCAACTTCGCGATTTGCGAAATCGATTACGACGCGGGAGCGGCGAAAGAGACCGGAGAACGATCTCCAAACGTATTCATGAGTGTCTGACATTTACGGTCCACCAGTAGGTGTTATCGGAAGAGAATCATGGCAAAGCCAATGATGAATGACAGTGACGCAACAACTGTCGGAAGGAATCTTTCGATCGCGGCAGGGTGGTCCTGCTTCGAGCGGCTTGCTGGGTGGGCCGCTGTTTGGCGGCTTTGGGCCAAGCAGTGCCGATGACGAGTTGGTCTGCATTCAGACTGCTTCTCCGAAGACGAGGCACGGTTCACCTTCCTTACGGAGCGACCTCACCGAAACAGGATCAGGTCGCCGTTCTT
>JANMLE010001508.1:0-6183 GCA_031372385.1 Planctomycetota bacterium
ATCGCCGATGAAGTTGTCGACCTGCTCTTGCCGATCGCCTTTTACGCCGTGCGCCGCCGCCGTTGGCTGCGTCTGTCCGGCAAACCCGAACTTCCCCCGGAAACTCCCGCATCATGAATCGTCGAGTTGTTTTGCTGTCGCTCTGTTCCCTGGCATCGGTCACATGGATTGCGGGCTGCGGCGGCAGTTCGCGGGATCGCTACATCCCCGCAGCGTCGAAGGCGCGCGAGGCCCTGCAAACGGCGCTCAACACTTGGAAGTCGGGAACCGCGCACGGCCCGATCACCACGTCGAAGCCCGCGATCAACGTCTTCGACGCCCGCTGGCAGGCGGGGAAGAAGCTCGATTCGTTCGAGATCCTCGAAGAAGTGAAGAACCCCGACCAGCCGCAGTTCAAGGTCCGCCTGAAACTGTCGGGCGTCCCCGAAGAGACAAACACGTACCTGGTGATCGGCATCGACCCGCTGCAGGTCTTTCGCGACGTCGACTACAAGCAGACGCAGTCGATGTGAGAGCGGGGGAATTGCAAATTGCAAATTGGAGATTTCAAATTGCAAATTGGGGAGCAGCGAATGGCGGTTGGTGATTGGCTGTTGGTGATTGGCGAATGCGAAGACCGGCGACGAGTTGGCCGTTCCCGTTCCCACTCAATTTGCAATTTGCAATTCGCAATTATCAATTTGCAATTCTTCGCCTCTTCATCCCCGCCTACTGCGCTTCGCGCTGTTTGCGCAGCGCCACAATGACCGCTTCATCGAGCAGCTTCAGCCCCTCGTCGGGGGTGATGTTGTAGAAGCCGATGTGGTAGTGGGCGACCTTGCCGTCGTGGCCGATCACCACCCAGAGGGGCAGGGGGGAGCCCAGCGTTCGCGGGTCGCCGTACTGACCGAGCAGCGTCCCGTCATCGACCGCGACGTCGTAGCCGACGTTCATGAATTCCATCAGCTTCTTCATCGACCGGATGGCTTCGGCCGAGTTCTCTTTTTTTTCGAGGCGCGGATCGACGTTGACCCCGATGACTTTCACGCCGAGCTTCTTCCGCTTGCCGTTCAGAAATTCGAGATAGCCGACTTGGCCGTAGGGCTCCATCAGGTTTTCGTTGCGGTACTCCCAGAAGTGCAGCACCACGACCTTCCCTTGGATGTCGGCGGCCGGGATCGCGGCTCCGTCCGCCAGTTTGAACAGCGACTTGGGGGCCGGTTGACCGACGAACTTCCGGGCCAGACCGGCGGCTCCCTCTAGCCGCCGCGCCTGCTGTTGCAGGTCTTTGCCAATGACGCCGGCCAGCTTGGACCACATCGTCCCGTCGGACTGCTGCTCGATCTTGCCGATCATTTCGTGCGCCGACTTCAGTTGCGGTGCCGTCAGTTCGACGACCTTCTGTTCCCCCGTGCGGCCGAGCGATGCCTGCAATTGATGGAGTGATTCAAACGCCGTCTGGGCCTTGCCGAGGTCCGCGGCCGACAGCGTCTTTTGCGATTGCAGGTCGAGCTTGAGTTGAAACTCGTCGCCGCGTCCCATGAAGACCCGCTGGTCGACCGACACCAGGACTCCGTTGGCCGCGTCGATCACCAGCGTCTGCGCCCGGCCGAGATTCGAAGACACCTCGACCTGCCAGCAGTCGCGATCCTTCACCTTGCGCTTGCGGGCGACGCGGTATTCCAGACGACCGTCGGACCACGCGGCGTCCGCGGCGAGCTTGTCCTGAAATTCAAACACCGGCGAACGGACGCCGATCGGATGCGGCAGGCCGTCATGCGTGTGCAGCACGCGGATCGGCTGAGCCTTCGGATTGTTGGCCCCGCCGAGCGTCAACGCCCCGAAGCGTTCCGGCCAGGTCCAGCCCCCGGCCCCGCGTTCCTCCAGGCTCCACACCAGATGACCGGGCCCGGCCTCGGCGGGGACGACGAGCGCGGTGATGGCGATCGCCTTCGCCTCACCCGCCGGCGCCTTCGTCTGGGTGAGCGACCCCGTGTACTGCAGCTCGGTCCCGACCGGCAGTTCACCCGCGGACGCTCCCGCCACAACCATCCAACCGACCAGAAGTAGATTCACCGTCACATCCTTTCGACACCCGCCAGCCACACCCGGGAACGCCCCCAAATCACGCGGTCGTATCTTGACCAAAGTCAGCGGCGGTCACAAGCGGCGCGACTATCGCGAGACGGCCGCGTGTGTGCGTCAGAAACGCAGGTACGACGGCAAGCTTGGGTTCAACCCACGGCACCCAATGCAACCCGGTGGGATTGATGGACGATAGGCAGCCGATCTTGGAATTGCTCGGATGACATCGAGTGGCCGGTGCTGGACCAAAGGGAAGCACCGGGTCTTCGCGAAACGCTCCAGACCCGGCCACCGTGCCGAAAACCCGATACGAGTTGGGCAGTCGCATCGAAGCCATCGCCATCCTATCGTCCTGCTTTCGTCGCCTGGATTGCCGCCCAAGCCAGCTTGAACGCGTCGATGCCGGTGTGTTGAAAGCTGAATCCGAATTCTTCGGTCAGTCGTGTTGGAGTGCCCACCCACGGATACCGGATGAAATTCATCAGTCCCGGCGGGCAGCCTAGTGCCGGGATGACGGCAGGCAAGCGCAGCGTCCACCATGTCCTGGCCGCACCTTTTATCAGCCAGAGCGGAATGTTCACCGCACGCGTGTTGCGGAGTCGGGCGATTTCGGTCCACGTCATCCAGTTCGGTGGACACACGTTGAACGGGCCCCGGCCGTGGCGCGCCAGGATCTCCCAGGTCGCCCGAGCCAGATCGTGCTCGTGGACGAATTGGACCGGCGAATCGACACCATCCAGTAATGCGACGAAGTTGCCTGCAAGGAGGTAGCGCGTGAGATAGTTCCGCACGCCCTGTCCGAGAACCAGGGCGGGGCGCACCCACGACACGGCCATTTCAGGATGGTCGTTCGCGAACTGAAGAACGTCGCCCTCCAATTCGGTTTTATCGGCGGCGTACCGAAAATCGGAGCGGGCTCGCAGTGGCCACGTCTCGTCCAGGGGGACCGGATTGTCGGGCCAGGCGCCATACGCCGTCATACTGGAATAGTGGAGAAACCGCTGAGGTTTCACGGCCGCCACGGCCGCGAAAACGTTTCGTGAACCGTTGATATTGATGTCGCGCATCAGGGCATCGTTGTGGATCACGTTCATCACGAACGCCATGTGAACGATCGTATCGGGAGCGAACTCGCGCAAGACTTCTACGAGTCGCGGATCGCGAGTCTCCATGGTTTGAAAATCATCGGGAAGTTCTGACTGCGGAGGAACCACATCCAGCCCCAGGATGCGGGCGTGGGGGGCCTCCTGGCGTACGCGGGCGATGAAGCTGCGGCCACAGTAGCCCGAACTTCCCGTGATGGCGATCCGCTGAATAGTCGACACAATGCCTCCGACATCAATAACCAAAGTGCTTCACGCAACCGTTCAGACTTTAACCTGGCTCGCGCGCCATTGGTCGAGCCAGGCCTGCAGTTGAACGCCACTGTCCTTCAGGCCCGCACTGACATTGTGCCAGACCAACAGTACGTCACCTTCGTCGGCAATCATCAGCAATCCCGTGAGACCCGTGGCGCGTTCCAGTGCCGTGACCGCCTGAGCGGGTGTCTGCGCGATCGGACTGCCGACATTGAGCGAGGTGTTCACGGATGCCTCGACACCGACGTGCCGGCCCATCGCTCGCAGGAAGGCATGAGTGAACGGGTCGTGGTCTTCGCGAACGATCTGCAACCGTGCCGTTCCATCCTTGTGAACCACCGCCGGAATCAGCGCACAGGCCTTGGGGCGGGCCAGAGCCGTCAGAACCATATAGTTGTACGCGTTGTAGTCGTCGGCCGCGGCTCCGTCAGACAATTCGAACAGCTCTTCGGCGGCCTCGCGCGTGACCATGGGTGCCAGCGGGCGAACTCGTTCGCGATGTTTGACGCGCAGATTGATCATCGCCAGCGTTTCGGGATTGCAGGGGTTTGCCAGAATGGAGCGATGTCCCAGTGCCCGCGGGCCGGTCTCGGCCGGCCCCTGGAACAACCCCAACACGCCATCGCGGGCAATGATGAATGCCGCCACGTCGGCGATCGCTTCCAACTGGCCATGAGCGTGCAGATTTCCCAGATCGTGATACTTGATGTCGGGCTGAGCGCCCAACGCCGTGACAATCTCGGCGCGGGTAAACCCCCGACCGCAGTAATGCGCGTGCCGCATCAGTTCTCCCGGTCGCGCTCCGGCCTGCATGGCAAAATTGATCGCGGCCCCGACCGTCACCCCCGCGTCGCCGGGGATTGGCGGAACCCACAGTTCCAGTCGTCCGGGTTTTCTCAGATTGCGGTCATACCAGGCGGTGTCGTAGTGCTGAACGAGACGCATGTTAGCCAGGCAATTGAGGGCCGTACCCCCGGTCATCACCAACTGGTCGCAGCCGGTCTCGCGAACGTAGTGATCGATGATGTGGAAGAGCGCGTCTTCAAACACCAGTTGCGTGGCTGCCGCCAGATCACAGCGATCGCGGGTGATTTCAGAATGCTGAACGTCATCGACACGCAACACGGCATCAGGGTTCCACATTTTGCCGTGAGGGATCGGTTCGCCGAACGCGGCCGACATGGCTCGTCCGTAGGGTGCCAGCTCACCGGCGATGTGCCAGTTGACAAACGCCCGATTGATGAGCAACTCACCCTTCGGGGCGAAATGAAAGATTTCGCGAAGCGGGCGATAGTACTTGTTCGTCAACCGCTCGCCATCGCCCCAAGCGGCCGCCCCCATATAACGCCCCTCGCTGCTGAGTGGAGTCCAGCCCCCCTTCGTCGAACTGATGATGGCGTAGAACAGGCCCAGTGAATCGAATGGACTGTGGTTGTTGTAAAGACATTCCAGACGGCCCTCGGTCGCGACATACATCGAGATCGATCCCTGATCGCCAGAGCCGTCGATGACCGAGATCAGCACGGGTTTCGACTGCTTTGCGAAAGGAGACAGGGCGTACGCCCCAGCGGCATGGTTGTCGTGATGGAATTGGCAAATCAAAGGGATGGGCGAGGGTGCCCCCAATTGAGCGGCCAGCCGTTGCGGGCCGGAGCGCACGATGCTGCCGTTGCGGTAGAAATCCCACATCGTGAAGCACGCGGGCCGAACCAGGCCCAGACTGAAGGGAAAATGTTCGAACAGCAGGCCGATCGCCATCGCCGGCATTGAGATGTAATCCCAGGTGGTGACAATCGCGTGCAGATCGCGGTGCGTCAAACCGCGCTCATCCAGACGCGAGCGCAGCATCGCGATGGCCGATGCGGGAAAACTCGCATCGTGTTTGATTCCCGAAAACCGCTCTTCTTCGTCGTTGGAGATCAGCCGCATGCCGTTGGCGGCCGACACTTCAATCAGTGCCACGCCGCTGTTGTGGCCAGCCGGACCGATCCCGACGAGATAGACCGTCTCGCCACGTGCCAGCTTCTCGCGGAGGGCGTCGATCGACTGTCGCGCCTCGGCACTCTCGGGCGCATACACCCGCTTTGACCGAAACAGTGCTCGGAAACCCGGCCGCAAGATGCGCTGCAACAGTTTTCCGAGGCGGGGCCACGCGGGACCGGCGATGCCATAGGTGTATGAAATGATTGAGCCTCGTCGGTGATCAGAGGGAGCGGTGAATCGAGCGGGAAGTGAAGGCCACTGGTTGGATCATTTCGCGTTCAGGAACTGAGTCGTCAACGCCACGTCGGGTTTGGTCGCCGGGTGCCGCTGGCGGCGGCTTTGGGCCGCCAGTGTCTTCAAAGAACACTGGCGAGCGAAGCCGCCGCTCGCCAGTGGCACGTGGCACGCCTCGCCGAACGGGAAGCTGGCGAGTTGGACTTCACTGGGTTTCATCGGTCGGAACTCCATCGGTGAGCGTGTCGATGTCCTGCCGTTCGTCGCTCAAGTCGTCGTGCCAAGCCTGCGACACACCCTGCATCCAATGACTCCCGGCGGTGTCCTCGTCGCGAGTCGGCACGGTGAGCAGAATTTCAATCGGTGCCGGCGCGATCGATTCGGGAACTGTCGCCACGAGACGATGCTGGTCATCAACTCTTCCAATCACCGAGATGGTTGACATCATGGACTCCTCGAACAGGTTGAGTTGCACTCGTTCCCACGGTCTCCGCAGGAACAAGCTGGCTTGATCTTACTTCTTCAGCGTCTTATCAAAGTACTC
>JANMLE010000351.1:0-13707 GCA_031372385.1 Planctomycetota bacterium
TTTGGCTCACAACGGCACATTTTTTTCTTTGTGCTTCGTTCGCAGTTGCCACTTCTCGCCAGAGCGTGGTTTTTGGCCACATCCCCCCCACTCTCTGGCGAGACGTGGCTACATGGCGAAGGCCGCCCGGTTCGTCGATGCCACACGGCGAGATTCCTTGCCGGGAGTGATCCCGACCTGATGCGGTCGGCCCGGCCCTCGGGAAAACTTTGGACGAAACACATCTCCGGTCACACGCCCGCCGGCCAACGAGCCACGTTGCTGAAAGGCTTGGGCAACGTGCCGGAGGACACGCGCGGCATCCTCTCCCACTGCGCCTGCCTGGGCGAAGGGGTCGATGTTCCGGTGCTCGACGGCGTGTGACGATGAGACGTTCCTGGCGCGCCGGGCGGCGTCCCCCCCCGGACACTACACGACCGGTGCCCGGGGGCTAACGCCGCCCGGCTCACCAAGACTTCAACTTGAGTTGGACGTCATTCAGACGGTCGGCCGAGTGATCCGCAAAGCCGAAGGCAAGCAGATCGGCACCATCGTGATTCCGGTCTTCATCGACGAGTCCGAAGACGCCGACCACGACATGGACTCGCAACAGATTCACTTCAGGACGGGCTTCACCGGCCGGGAGACATACGGTGCCGTCACACCTTCGTCGCGTTTCACGAGCTTGGTCGTCTTGCCGCGCGTCTCTTGGATCAGAGTCACAAACGGGTCGCCGCTGTAGCAGACCTCGTTGAAGAACGTGAAGACGGACGAGTTGAGGGTCACGAACATCGGGGCCAGCTTTCCGGCGGTGGTCGTGTAGCTGAAGCCGCCGAGGATTTCGCTGCGGCCGTTGCCGCGTGTTTCCAGCAAGGTGCCGCCACGCTCCGTCTTGTAGCCGAGAATCCAGAGATCGCTGTGATCGTTGACGAGGTGCGTCCCTTCGTTCTCGACGTTGAGCTGCCGCGCCCAGACCCGTTGGTTCTTCAGTTTGAGGTGGTGCGTGACGAAGTCCTCGAAGAAGAGTTCGCCCCCTTCGGCCTTGCGAGTGAAGGTCAGGTCGCAGTCCGAGACACTGCGAAACAGGATCGTGCGGTGCGTGTCGATTTCGAGACCGCCTCGCATGGCCGAGAAATGTTCCAGCGACACGGCGGGCGATGTGCCATCGACGATGCGGAAGTCGGGCTTTGCTTGGCCGTTGTAATCCACCCAGCCGCCTGTGCCGACGACTCTTCGCACTTTGCCTCGGATGATGACCGTCTTTTTCATCGCATAGAAGCCGGGTAGAAAGACGGTCGTCGCGCCGGAGTCCATCGCCTTCTGAATCGCGGCCGATGAGTCCTGTTGTCCGGTTGGGTCCGCGCCGAAGTTGTCCACATTGGCCCAAGTCTTCGGATTGTCCACGGGAATTTCCGGCGGCTCTTTCACCGGCAGTCGCGGTGAAGTTGCTTCCGATGGAAACGGACTGGTCGCAGGATGCGAGCAGTACTCGGTGACGTTCGGTCCTTCGCTGCCGGGCTTGTCTGTGCCGACGATGCGGAACGCGGCGGCCGAATCTGGCGTGGCGACATCGCCCACCGCGCGGCCGTAACCAGTGGTCTCGATGTCGCGCAGAAAAATGCGTCCGCCGTTGAAGTTCACGATCGCGGGCATTCGAGCCGCGGCGTCGTTGCCGGTCAGCTTCGCGTCAATCAGGCAGAGCGTGCCGTAGCTCTGAATCGCCGGGACGGCGCTCTCGCTGACGAGTCCTCGGATGCTGATGGCCTGACCTTCGTTCGTGAAACCGAATTGCGTCTGACCACGCAGCGTAATGTGCTCGAAGGTCTGCCCGTTGACGGCCCGCGCCGTGCTGATGCCGCGTTGAAAGCCAATGACCTCGCAGTTCCGAATGAGCAGCGGGCCGTTCATGTCGCGATGGCCGAGATCAAGTCCGACGAGTCCGCTTCCCTCGCCCGCGATGATGCGACAGTCGCGCAACGCTCCGGTGTTGTTGGAATAAAACTGCAAGCCAATCGCGCCGGGATTGTTGTTGCCGACATCGAACGTGACGTCCTGAATGTAATTGTGAAACCAATCCGCCGAGCCGAACCCGCCGCACCACATGATGCTCGCGGACTGCTTCGGGTCGGTGAAGGTCGCGTCCTTCAACCGAATGATCGTCCGTGAAACGTTCTCGCCTTGGATAAAGTTCTTGCCCCACGCATCCCGGCCCACCGAGTTCTTCTTCGACCAGTTGAGCGTCTTCGAGACGAGATACGCTCCGTTCGGAAAATAGAGCAGCTTGTGCTGCCCCATCACGTCGAACAACGCTCGCTGAAGTGCCTCCGTGTCGTCGTTCTTGCCGTCCCCTTTCGCGTTGTACGGAGCCTTCGTGACATCGACGACCGAAGGACTCTCCGGAAACGCGATGTTCGTTTTCTCATCGAACGTGGCTCCAACGACGGGCGTGCCTGCGGCGTGAGCGGCACTCAGCGAAAGAGAGACCATTCCGAGAACGAGCCAGCGGAGAGATCGCATCACAATTGAAAGCCGGTCGTATCCAGACATCGGGCGGTCTCGTGAATAGATGATGTGGAGTTCGTGAACGGTTCTATCGGCGGTCTGTCCGAGTCCGGCAACACCAATGGCGCTTGCGAGAGTCTCTCACGCAAGCGCCGTCGGATTGAGCAAACAAAGTCACTTGTTGTCGTTCTCAGATTTATCATCGTCGTCCGCTTCGGGACTCGTGGCCTTGATTGCACGGATGGATTGACCATCGTCCGAGAGTCGCAGCTTGAGCGATGAGCCGCGTTTGAGGTCGGCCAGCTTCGCCGGCTTGCCATCGAGCGTGATGATCGTTTCGGCAGTGATCGTGAACGATTGCTGGACCGGCTGGCCTTCGTCGTTCTCTTCGCGACCGAAGACCAGCTTGTTTCCATTGGAGTCCACTTCGATCAGCTCGCCATCGACGAGCGTGTTCTCGGCGGCATCGGCTTCAATCGCGTTGACCAGTTTGCCGTCGCGACCGAACTCCAGCGGAACCTGCATTCCTGGCTTGAGGTCGCCGCGCGTCGCGGGCAGGCCACCGATTCGCAGGATCGCATCGGGAGCGAGTTCGACTTCCATCGGCTTGCCACCGTCGTCGTCGTCGTCTCCTTCGACGATCACGATCTTGCCCGATGCGGCGACCGACTTGATCAACGCTTCGCGCATCTGTCCCTGTACATGAATCTCATTCACCGTGCGATGATCGTTGCCCAGTCGCAGCGAGACGAACTGTCCTTCCTTCAAATCGGCGAGCTGCCCCGCTTCAAATGCGGTCCAGACTTTGGCCTGTCCCGACACGTCGAGATTGAGCAGCATTCCGAACTCTTCGAGCGAGATCGTCACGGTTGCAGGCTTGCCTGCATTCACTGAGACGATGTGCCCGCGCAGGCCCTTCTCGAATCGAGTCGGCTCGTCCTGCAACATGCCATACGCGATCGTGCCCGCCGTCAGCAGCGAGACCATGCACGCCGCAACCGTTTTCAGTTTTTCAAAGCCCATCATTTTCAGAACTCCTTGTGCCAGAGTAACCGCAGCCGGGACAGTCCCCGCCACCAACTTGCCTGTCGCAAATGCTCCGGCCGCTTGAGCCGTTCCCGCCACCAGCGCCGTCGATCCTGCCGCTTGAGCCGTTCCCGGCACAAGCCACGCGGCAAGAGCCACCGCCGTCAGTGAGACGCCCCGTTTCACGAGCCGAGTTCGCAACTGCTCGCGTCCCCGTTCGAGTCGGTCCTTCACGGCAGCCACACTGATTCCGAGTCGTTCCGCCAACTCATCGCGATTCAGCCCTTCAATCTGGCTGAGCAAGATGACCTCGCGAAACTTGGCAGGCAGCCGCGCGAGTTCCTCATCGAGAATCTCGGACAACTCATGCACGGTTGCTTGAGAACTCGGATCGGTCGTGTTGGAAGTCGCATCATTCACAGGCCGCGCTGCCGCCGCCTGCTGCTCGACCTCCCGCCGCCGCGCGGTCGAACCACGCAACTTCAGCGAAGTCCGTCGCGCCGTGTCATGCAACCAACCGGCAATCGACCCCTGCCAACTCAGCGATCCCGCCTTGCGAGCCAAGACGAGAAACGTGGCCTGAAACGCATCCTCGGCATCGGCCGCCTGTCGCAACACACGGCGGCAGACTCCCATCACCAGCCCGGCATGACGCTCAACCAACTCGGCAAACGCGGCCTCATCTCCACCGAGAAATTGCCGCAGCAATTCCCGATCGGCTGAGACCCCGCCGGTAGACGAACTGCCCGGCGGAGACGGGCCTCCTTTCCAGCCGAGCCAGCTTCGCGCCACTAACCCGCGACTCATCACGCAACCCTCCGACTATTTCGCAGCAAAAACATCGGCGACAGAATACAGAATACAGCAGAGAATGCCCGCTCAAAGCAGCGCGGCGGTAAGAAAGTGAAAACACTTCCCGTGTCCTTGGCTAATGCGGCGAGCTTGGCGTAGGTCGCAAAGCAACCGTCAAATGTCGCTGTGCGACGGGTGGCGCCTCGGCCCCGAATTCCGGCGCAGGTGCCACGGTCACGGAGTCTTCAACTTGGCCGTGCGAATGAAGCAGAGACGTGGATTGTTGACGGAGCCATCTCAGCCACAAGCATGGCCATCCCGCAAACGGTGTGACCCTGGCCTCCGACATTCGCTCACCGCAGAGCACGGTTCTGTCGAAGACTCCCTGACCGTGGCACCCCGCAGTTCCCTCCACGAGTCGGCAGGGTTCTTGGCCTTGGTCGCCGAGCGACCGCCGAAGGTCGCCGTGGGTTTCAACCCACGGTCGGCCATCCCTTCAAACCCTCTCGTCGCGGAGCGACGATGGAATCCTCTCCGCGCGATCGGCGACCAATTTCATTCGCGCCGATGACCCGCGCCTTCCATTGTCGCTCCGCGACGAATCATTCCTGTGTCATCGCCCTCCGTGGGTTGAAACCCGCGGCGACCGTCAGATGTCGCTCCGCAACGGACGGCGGCGAGGCGTAAAATCCCCGTGATAGCAAGATCCTCTTCCGACCTGCGACGGCTTGGCGTATGCTGCTGGCCGCCAAAACTTTGTTTGCAAGACGTCTTTGTGTGGTATGAGTTGCAGGGATTCAAGCGCACGAACAATCTCAAACACATCGAGTCCTGTTGAGGTCCAACAATCATGCCGACCACCGAACTCATCGAGAGTTTTTCCGAATTCGCGAGAGCGAAAGTCGATCAAGCCGGGAACGACCTGTCGATCGACGACCTGTACGACGAATGGCGCACGCAGCATCCACCGGCGGACGATTTGCTGGCCATCGAGGCTTCGCTGCGCGACATGGAGAACGGCGACACGGGACGTACATTCGACGATTTCGCGGCTGAGTTCCGCCGCCAGAACGGCATTCGAGAAACGCCATGACGTTCCGACTGCGAATCTTGCCGCGTGCCGAACGCGACGTTCAGCACATCTTTGATTGGCTCAAAGCTCGCTCACCCGACGGAGCGATTCGATGGTGGTCCGCTTTCGACGAGGCGGTCCACAAACTGGTTGATCACCCACACGGCCACGGGCTGGCTCCGGAAACCGAGTCCGTCCGGTATGAGCTTCGCCAATTCCTATTCAAGACTCACCGCGGCCGACGCTATCGCGGCGTGTTCGTGGTTGTTGGCGACGAAGTCCGCGTGCTCAGAATTCGAGGTCCGGGTCAAGCTCCACTGGCACCGGACGAACTGGAGTGAAGTCGCCAACTTGCCGGGTTGGAACTGGTCGATGTGAACGGGGAAGGATAGCCGACGATTGGTTCTGTTCTTGGTCGCAGTGCGACCGCCGAAGGTAGGCGTGGGTTTCCAACCACGGTCGGCCATCACGCCCAACCATCTCGTCGCGAAGCGACGATTGAACCGGTGAACCGCGCGGAAACGATCGTATGGAATGCCAGCACGGCCACCGACGATTCCATCGTCGCTCCGCGACGAAACCGGCCACCGACAGTGAACTTTGACCTTCAAATGTTGCGTCGTGGGGAGTCACAAGCCGACGTTCACGGATTCTTCTCGGCGGCGTAAACTGCGACCCACGCAAACTCGATGACTCGTCCAAACGATGAGTCGCCGCACGGCGTTTCGAGGAAATGGAACGATGAAAACAAGACACACCGCGACCGTCGTTGATGGCTCATTAAAATTGGACGATCCGCTGGATTTGCCGGAGCAGAGCCGAGTGGAAATCTCTGTCGCCCCGATCGCGAAGGATGTTGATCGGAAACTGGAAGCTCTGCGAAAGTTTCGAGACCTCAGCGATGCCACTCCGTTGTTTGGTGAAGCCGAACGCCTGACACGGGATCAATTGCATGAACGCCGCTGACACCAACGTCTGGCTCTAGGCCGTTGACCATCGCGAGCCGATTAAGGATCGGCGCATCATTAACTGTCGTAGCATGGACGCCTCGTCCGTGCGGCCCAATTTCACAGATGGTCACGTTTTGCCGCACGAACGAGGCGTCCATGCTACGGCTTGTGCTCGCCAAATCCCGACAGTTATTGATGCGCCGATCCTAAGCGACAGCGAGCCTACGATCTACTCGAAGAACTGGCTCGTGCGGCTGAAACCGTCTTGCCGTGGCAGGTCGCCAGTGAGTTCGTCAACGGCCTGCGGCGCTGGGAATCGAAGCAGGTACTCACTCCCGAAAAGGTCCATGACTTTGTGGGCTGGATGATCGAGATGTTTCCGATCGTCACGCCACAACACATGACCGTGCTGACGGCGTTAGATCTCAGCCGTCGTTACAGCCTCTCACACTGGGACAGCAAGTTGCTCGCCGCAGGCATCGAAGCCGGAGTCACGACGCTGTACTCCGAAGACCTTTCGAACGGCATGCGCTACGATTCGGTGCTGGTGGTGAATCCATTCGCCGAGTGACACTCCAGCACGACGCGCCAGCGAGTGATTGGGCTCTTATTCCAATTAACACGACGCCCAAGCGAATGTTTGGGCTGTGTCGCGTGCGATGTCGGAATCACTCATTGGCGCGTCGTGGTGGTGAATGCGAAAATCACTCACTGGCGCGTCGTAATAACTCGCCGGGCGCGGGTGCCACGGTCACGCAGCTTCGACGTGGCCGTGCGAATGAAGCAGAGACGTGGATTGTTGACGGAGCCATCACAGCCACCAGCACGGACCTTCCGTAAACGGTGTGACCCTGGCCTCCGACATTCGCTCACCGAATAGCACGGCCCTGTCGAAGACTCGCTGAACGTGGCACCCCGCAGTTCCCTCCACGAGTCAGCAGGGTTCTTGGCCTTGGTCGCCGAGCGACCGCCGAAGGTCGCCGTGGGTTTCAACCCACGGTCGGCCATCCCGCCAAACAATCTCGTCGCGGAGCGACGATGGAATCCTCTCTGCGCGATCGGCGACCAATTTCATTCGCACCGATGACCCCCGCCTTCCATCGTCGCTCCGCAACGAATCATTCCTGTGTCATCGGCCTCCGTGGGTTGAAACCCGCGGCGATCGTCAAATGTCGCTCCGCGACGGACGGCGTCTGCCAATCTCAAGCGAAGTGAATCGCTCCCCGGAGACCGGCTTCGCCGACTCGTTCGATCAATTGGACCAAGGCGGCTCGTTCCAAGGCTCGGCGAGGGCGACGCACAAGCACGATCAATCCAGAGAACGGGGCTTCGCCGATCAGCGACAAAAAGTCATCCCGGTTGCAGGTCACCAAGATGTAGTCGTTGGCATTCGCATATTGGAAGACCTCGTCGTCCTTGGTTGTCGTCGGCAAGACTTGTCGCAGGCGGACGACTTGGTGGCCCATCGCTTCCAACGCGAAGGCGGCATCTTCGGGGACGTCGTGATCGAAGAAGAAGGTCATGCTTCCGTCTGCATCTGACGTGACACGAGGACATCAATCTCGCCGCGATGATCCTCGTAGTACGCGAGGCATTCGTAAACTTGGGCGCGAGTCAGTGTCGGAAAGCAGTTCGCCACCACCGACTCGACCGATTCACCCGTTTGCAACAGGGCGATCACGTCATGCACACCGATGCGAGTTCCCTCGACAATGGCCTGGCCACTGCGCACTCCGGGGGCGCAGGCGATGTACCGATAACCGGACGACGGAAGAATGCTTGAAGTGCTCATGGCAAACAGAATACGAGGCCACGCCATTCGTGGCTAGCCGTGAAGACTTGGGAGCGGGTGACTTTTTGCTCTTAGCCTTGGTCACCGGGTGCGGGTGCCACGGTCACTGATTCTTCGACGTGGCCGTGCGAATGAAGAAGAGACGTCGATTGTTGACGGAGCCATCACCGCCACAAGCACGGTCCTCCCGCAGACGGTGTGACCCTGGCCTCCGACATTCGCTCACCGAAACGCACGGTCCTGTCGAAGTCTGCATGACCGTGGCACCCGGCAGTTCCCTCCACGAGTCGCTGGAATCGAGCGACGACCTTCCCGACCTGCAAGGCCTCGCCGCCGAAGTGATCACGGCACTGGAAGTGATCGTCGGCGACCTGCGCGAAATCGTCGCCCTCATCGAGCAGGAAGAGGGAGCCAGAACGTGACTCTCAATGTTATGATGCCCGCACCTTGGCTCCTTGTTCTTTCGACGGAAGTATCCCATGCAAGCTCTCGTTCTGACCCGGACGCTCGACTCTGAGACGCTTCATCTGCCTGAGTTGCGACCGTTTCTCGGGCATCACGTCGAGATCACCGTCCGCGAATCGCCGGTTACAGATCCGCAAGTGCGTGAAGCCGGATCTGTTCAGGCATCGCTCGTCGATGCCGCGTCTCCCGCCGTCCCACCGATTTGGGAGCAATTCTCTCAGACGCTGGCGGCACTCCCTGCGTCGGCGCTCGCGAATTTGCCAACGGATGGTGCCGAGCGGCATGACGACTACATCCGCCAATCCGTGGAGCGTCACGGATGAGACTCATCTTTGCGGACGCATTTTATTGGATCGCGTTGGCCAACCCGCGCGACGAATGGCATTCCGCAGCGATGCGCATTGGGCAATCGTTTGGCCCGCATCGGCTCTACACCACCGACGAAGTCCTCGTCGAGTTTCTGGCGTTTTTCAGTGGGTTTGGTGCTCCCATGCGAACCACGGTCGCACAATTGGTCCGCGACATTCTTGCTCAGCCGCAAATCGTCGTACTGCCGCAGTCGCGCGACACGTTGCTGGAGGGACTGCAACTCTATGAGACTCGGCCCGACAAGCAGTACAGCTTGACCGATTGCATTTCGATGGCCGCCATGCGACGACTTGGTCTTCAGGAAGTGCTGACACACGACGACCATTTTCGGCAGGAAGGCTTTCTGATTCTGCTGACCGACAAGACTTCCTGAACCGGGATCGTCGGCGACCTGCGCAAAACCGTCGCCCTCATCGAGCAGGATGAGGGAGTCGAGGTCTGAATTCTCTCTCGTGGCATGCAACCGCCGGAGTCGCGCGGACGTTGCCAAGCACGTGGGGTAGATTGGGGCTGGAGTCGCTTGGGACGAAGCCCTGGTGGTTCGCGAATCGCTCCAACCCCGGCCATCCGTGGGTTGAAACCCACGGTCGGCCATCACCTGCCGAGCGTCTTCAACGCTTCGATCACTTCGGACAAGTTCAATTGCTTGTCTCCGTCGCGGTCAAATTGAGTGACTTTCTTTTCGAGGTCGGCGGCGGATTCGCGATTGCCGGTGGCGGCGATGATCTCGTCGAGGCTCAGCTTGCCGTCGCCGTTTTTGTCCGCTTTGCGGAGCGCTTCGGCGGCGCGCTGCGCCACGTCGGCGGCCGGTGCGGATTTCGAGGACTCGGCCTGAATGGCGATCTTGATGGGTTGCTTGGGCTGTGAATTCAACTGGCTCAGATCGCTCTCGCGCACCGGGACGAGGTTGAGGAACGCGATCGACATCTCGTCGAACGACTGTTCGCCCCAGCGGACGCGCGTCGGAGGATTGCGAGGGTTCGCGGGGTTGTCGGCCGAGTTGTCGTGAACGCAATCCAGAGTCACCTTGGTCCCTTGCGGCAGACGAACCGGCGTGGCGTATTGATAGAAGTCTTGCCAATTGAAATCCCAATCGTTGATCCACAGCAGCGGCCGCGCGGAGCCATCGGGAAGCGTCGCGGTCACTTTGATCTCTTTGCCGATCAGGTGCATGTGCGGAAAGACCGACAGCGCGTCCATGTCGATGGGTAGGACGCAACTGGCCTGTGTGCGAAACGCTTTCTCGCCGGGTGGGATGTCGATCTTCATGTCGATCAACGAGACATCCAACATCGAGCGGCGCGGCGGCTGATCGGTGAAGTAGAACCCGACCGAGGATTGCTCGACCTCTGGCTTGCCGCTGGGATGCAGGTGCAAGTTCAGCACGAGGTCGGCCTGCTTCGGCCACGGCATCGACAGTCCTTCGGGCAACGGCCGCGGAAAACGTCCCGGCACCCACACGGCCATTGTGCCCGGCAGCATGTTGCCCGGCGGCGTGATCGCGGTGAAGCCGAGACCGGCCGACGCTTCGTCGCGCTCACGAGATTTGCCGGTCGTGTCACAGAACAAGACGGCGTGATGCACGACTCGGCGATTGCTCGGCCGGAATTCGGCGGCCTTGAGATATTTTCCTTCCGGAATGTCGAGCGGCAGCACCACGTTGAGATACCAGTCGCGGCCTTCGCGCGGAACCTGGACCGCTTCGGGCAACGTGACAATCAGATCGGGCGTCCCCATCTGCCAACCGGTTGCAAACGTGGGAGCGCGAGGCAGGTCCGCCGGATCGCCTTCGACCGCTCCGGCCGTCACCCATTGTTTCACCAGATTGATTTCCTCAGCAGCCAATCGTCGTCCGTTGGAAAACTCGCCGTGCCCGGCCTGCGGCTTCCACGGTGGCATGACGTGCCGCGCGGTCACGTCCTGAATTTGCTCGGCCCGCTTGCTGACGTCGCGATAGCTGAGCAATGAAAATGGAGCGACCTCGCCCGGCCGATGACAACCCGCGCAGTTCTTCCACACGATCGACGCGATGTGTTTGTTAAACGTGATCTCGTCGCCAACGGCCACGGCCGGAACGAGCCACGCCAAACAAAGAGTGAGCCAAAGGCATTTCATCGAATCAATTCTCCGGACATTGAGTCTGTGTTCGACGGGTCATCGGGTCGGTCGATCCTGCTGGAAGTTTCGCCCCTTCAGGCAACGCCGTTAACCCTCGTGGTGTAGCTGAATTCGCAAGAATTCAGATCGCGGAGGACGACTCCCAACATTCGTCGAATGTAGAAACCACTGAATTCTGGTGAATTCAGCTACAAAAAATGGTTAACGGCATTGCCCGTCAGGGCTTCAGATTCTTCTGGGAATCCTGACCCTGGGCTGGCCTATTGCTGCCCCGTTGGGGCGGAACCGCATGAAAAGGGCAACCATACGTTTTCGACTCGGCGGGTTCCGGCTTCTTGCCGGAGAGGGCGGCCTTGATCGCGTTTTTCAAATCGTGAGTCGTCGGTTCGAGCCGGCGTTTCCCTTGCTCGGTGTAGCGATCGTCGATGCGTCCGCGATAGACGACTTCACCGTCCGGCAAGAGCACGACCGACGCGGACATCGTGTGAACCCCGGTCGGCTTGGCCAGCGTCTGCACCGGGTCCAGCAGGATCGGAAACGTCAGTTGATACTCGCGCGCGTGCTGAGCCGCGAGCTTGGCCGTCACATCGGGATCGCAATGCACTCCGACGAAGACCACGCCTCCATCCGAGAAGTGCTTGGTGAGTCGAGTCATCTCTGGCGCGTAGCCGTTGGCCACGGGGCACTCGGTCCCCAGAAACAACAGCACAACCGCCGGAGCCGCCTGCCAGGATTTCCGCGTGTGAGTCATCCCCTGCGCATCTTGCAATGAGAACTGCGTGACCCTTCCCAGCGAGACAGTCGGTTGCCCCGCATCATCCGCCGCGCGACTCACGGTCCAGCAGACGAGACATAGTGATGCCAGCCCCAAGGCTCGCCCACGTTTCCATTCGTTGAGCTTCATGATCGCCAACATTTCAGACCAGTGCTGAGAGCATCCGACGGAATCACCAAACCACAATACCTGACGAGTGGCCAACAAGTTTCGTGCTATTTCGATGGGTCGCGGTGCCCCGGTGGAAAATCCCTGTTTGACCTCACCGTGGCCGCCCGATTATAAGTAACCGCCGATGGAATGTTGGTTGCCCGCCTGATTGAACCCACCTGACCGGAAGTCCCGCCATGCTTCGTCTCGACCTTGGATCCACCCCCCGTTACTGCGATGGCATGAATCGACGCAGCTTCGTCCAACTGGGGATGGCCGGAATGGCGTCGCTCGGGTTGCCCCAGTTGTGGCGAGCGCGCGAGGCTTCGGCGGCTCCCGGAGGAACATCGAAGAAGACCTCGGTCATCTTGATCTGGCTCGATGGCGGCCCGGGTCACATGGACACGTACGACATGAAGCCGCAGGCACCCGCCGAGTACCGCGGGCTGTGGAATCCGATCCGGACGAATGTCGGCGGGATGGAAATCACCGAGCTGTTTCCGCAGCAAGCCAAGTGCGCGGACAAGTTCTCGCTCGTGCGGTCGCTGCACCACAACAACGGCGACCACTTCACGGCCGGGCACTACATGCTGACAGGGCGGGGCGGGGTCAGTGGCGCGGACAACCAAGGTCGCGATCCGTTCATCGGGTCCATCGCGACCAAGTCTACCGGAGCCCGTCAACCGGGGATGCCACCGTACGTCGCGGTCCCGTATGCGATGAGCATCGGTCTGCGTCCCGGATACTTCGGGGCGAATTATGTCGGCGCGGCCTACAACCCATTCGAGACCGAGGGGGATCCGAACGCCGCCAACTTCACCGTGCAAAACATGCAGTTGCCCGGCGGCATGACTGTCAACAGGTTGGATGACCGGGCCGCGCTGGCTCGCAGTGTCGACCGGTTGCGTCGTGATGTTGAGACCAAGGGGATGATCGACGCAATGGATCGGTTCGACCGTCAGGCCGTGGAATTGGTGACAGGCACGGCGGCGCGGAAGGCGTTCGACATCAGCCGTGAAGATCCCCGCGTCCGTGATCGGTACGGCCGGCACAACTGGGGCCAGAGCGTGCTGCTGGCCCGGCGGCTGGTCGAAGCGGGGACCACGTTTGTCACCGTTCATTTTGGCGGTTGGGACCATCACTGGGACTTGAAGGCGGGCATGGAGCGGTATCTGCCCATCGTCGACACCGCGGTCTCGGCCCTGTTTGAAGACCTGGCGCAGACCGGTCTGTATGACGATGTGCTGGTGGTGTTGTGCGGCGAGTTCAGTCGCACGCCCCGCATGAACGACGGCGGAAACGGCGGTGCCCCGATGAGCATGGGCACGCCGGGTCGCGACCACTGGGGCAATTCCATGTTCTGCCTGCTCGGTGGTGGAGGAGTGCAGGGGGGCCGCATTGTTGGCTCCACAAACCGCCTCGGCGAAGTTCCGCAGGACCGTCCAATCAAGCCATCCGACATCCATCACACGATGTTCCACCTGCTGGGTGTCGATCCCCACATCAACTTTTTGAACCACAGCGGACGTCCGGTTCCATCGCTGGAACCGGGGGCAGTGATCCAAGAACTGCTGTAACTGGGAAACTGGTGTCGCCGGCGGTTGAAGCACCGTAACTCATGGCTGAAGTGGAAGTTCTCGTGCCGCGGAAGCGTTGGCCGCCGCTTCCTTGACACTTCTTTTCCGCTTCCCGTACCATGCCCCGACTTTCCGGGGGT
>JANMLE010000375.1:0-5311 GCA_031372385.1 Planctomycetota bacterium
GCAATCGTGCTGTTGTCGGTCTCGGACAAGGGGACCGGACCATGCAGCCAACAGCCCGATTCGCCGGATTGGCAGAGTCGCCGCCAGCCGAGACTCAGCCGTCCCATCGTCCACCGCGCGTTGATGTCTTGCAGCGGACGGACGCGCTGTTGGCCGTCCGCGTCACGGTAGCGCATCGCGTCGATACCGAGCGGTCCGAAGTAGCCGGCTTGTTGCAGTCGCGCCGCCGCCCGGAGCGCGACCTCGACAGCCGCATCCCATTCGTCGAGAGTCCGGTGGATGGCGAATCGGCTACCGGCGTACTGTCCGTTGGCATTGGCCAGCAGCGGCGTCAGGCCGATCACCTGCGGTTCACCCGCGCGCGGGATGTCGATTTGAATTCCGATTTCGTCGAGGCGCGCGACCCACGGTTCGAGAAAGACCCGGCCGAGCGAAAACCGTCTGCACAGCCAGTTGCGGGCCGCTTCTGTGAGTGGTCCCTCGCCGAGAAGACGCTCGCGACCCGACATGCCAAACTCGGCCTTCAGCACCCAGCGGGTATCGGGACCGAGTCCCTCCAGCAGCGCGTCGGCCTCGGGGAATGACTGGGGAACCTCCGCGGCTCCGTCCAGCCCGACCTGCCATTCGCGTTCCAAGTCGGCCGAGAAGCGGCGCGAGTTGCCCAGCCGAACGGCTTCGTGCGGAGGATCGTTGCGCGTCCAGCCGTGGCGATCGCAAAGCTGCCGCATGTCGTTGGTCCAACCCCACGGGACGCATTCGACGCCGCGGGGCACGTCGGTCCATGAGACGACCGGAATCACGCGCGGCAGTCCGTCGCGCGCCGCCTGTTCGAAGAAGCTCGCATCGATGAGCTGCGGTGTCCAGACGTAGTCGCCGTCGTCCGCGATCGCCAGCCACGACGCCGCCAGTTCGGCGTTGATGCGGTCGAGTTTCGCGGGCAACTGCCGTGTCGGTGCGGCCAGCCGGTGCTCAAAGTCGAAGTTGCCGAGAAACAGGCGCGGCATGATTATTCTCGACGCGGCATGTTGTGCGACGTTTAGCCCCAACGCCAACGGCGTGGGAGCGAATACGGGCGAACCGTTGATCGCACGCACGCCGTTGGCGTTGCGGCCAAACGTAGAAATGTCTCAATCAGTGTCGCTCGAACTGTAGTTCAACTCGCGGGGGCTGCGGCAGGCGCGGGTTCCCGCGGCCAGAGAAACAGCAGCGCGGTGATCGCCACCAGTGGCAGGAGGCTCACCAGGCACATGCCGAGATCGTACGACTTGGTGTCGTCAACCAAGCGTCCGAATCGCCAAACCCAAATGGAGTATGAGACCCAACCGATTGTGCCGAGCGATCCAGTCACCTTTCCCTGGTGAGCCACCGACAGCTCCTGGGTGAATGCGTAATAACACGGGAACAGACCGAGTGCGCCCAGACCGACGACCATCAACACCGCAATCAGTTCCGGGCCGGCGTCCTTCACCAACGGGATTGCCGCCCCCGCCGAAACCAACAACGCGCAAACACCAAACACCCAGCACCGTGCCCTGTGCGGAGTCTGTCCGCGCCGGGCCAACAACGCGGTGGCGAATCCGGCCGACAAGCAGCCGATGTCGGTCATCACGTTGAACCAGAAAATCACATCCAGACTCGTCAGTCGGCTGTAGCCGCGCCCTTCGATCAGAAAGAGCTGCATCCAAAATCGAAACTGGTGCCAGCAGACGTTGATGCAAATGACGACGATGACCAGCGTGAGGTACTTTCGCGAACAGACGACATGCAGGAATGGAATTTCCGTTTTGCCGGCCGCATGCCGCGCGGAGATGTCGGCCGAAGTGGCGTCCCTTCCGCCCAAATCCTGACTACGAATTGTCATCAACCACAGCACGACCCAGACGACGCCCACCGCACCCAGAATCTGAAACGCCGGCCGCCAACTTCCCGGCCAGTAATTGTCAAATGACTTGATGACGAGTGGTGTCACCATGGCGCCAATCGCCGTTCCGCTCTGAAGGACGCTGTTGCCCAGCGTGCGCTTCGACGGGGGGAGCAACCGTTGGGTCGTCTTGAGTGCGCACGGCCAATGCCCCGCCTCAAACAAGCCCAGAAACAGCCGGCAAACCAACAGTCCCATGTAGGTCTCGACGAAGCCCGTCATGAAACCCATCGTTGACCAAAGCAACAACACCGCCGGATACAGCCACCGCACACTGGTCCGATCGGCGATGAAGCCGAAAAGGCTGGCACCCACGGCGAAGGCGATGCTGAACGCGGTTTCAACCAGCGCGAATTTCTCATTGCTCAGCTTGAATTCTCTTTTGATGAGATCCGAAGTGCCCGACAGCGTCTGCCGGTCCATATAGTTGATCGTGCTGGCCAGCAGCAGCAGGCCGCAGACCCACCAGATCCAGAGCTGGGAACGTTCGGAGGAAGGCATGATCGGGGAATGACCTGTGAGAAGAGGGGGAGATTGCAAAGTGCAAAGTGCAAATTGATAATTGCAAATTAGGGGGAGCACTATTCGGGTGGAACCCGATCGTTCAGTTCTTCCCGCTTTTCAATTTGCAATTTGCACTTATCAATTTTCAATTCCCCATCTCCCACGAATGTCCGTCCCAGGCGATCACCTGTTCGAGCAGCTTGACGACGCCGGTCGCGAACGTCTGGAACAGGGACTCGCCCTTTTCGGCCGTCGCGTGGCGCGGGTTGCCGATGTGGCCGGGGACGGTCCGGTCCTTGGTGATCCAGCCGCGGTAGGCCGGCTCGAAGGCGAAGCCGAATGGGACTTCCGCCAGTTTCGAGATGTCCTTCACGAGGTGCGGAGTCAGCCGCAGGATCATCGACGTCTCCCATTCGCAGGCATGACCCATCTGTGACTGCACCAGATCCGTGCGGTCGGCGTTGGGATTGGCGTTGTCCCAGTAGGTCGTGAACAGCAGCAGCAGATCGCGCCGCGTGCGGTGACGCTGCCTCGCTTCAAAGATCGCCTGCTTGCCCGGAGTCGTGTTGCCGCCATGTCCGTTGAGGAAGACGATCCGGCGGAATCCGTGCGTCAGCAGGTTGTCGGTCAGGTCGTTGAGCAGGTCCAGGTAGACGCGCGGGCTGGCCGACAGCGTCCCCGGAAAATCGATGTGGTGGTGCGAATTCCCCAGCCACATGAGCGGCGCGATCAACACCTTGTCCTGCATCGTGTCACCGACGCGCCGCACGACTTCGCCGAGTAACATGCTGTCGGTGAAGACCGGCAGATGATGGCCATGCTGTTCCAGCGCGGCGACGGGCACCACGACGGGCAGATCACGCGAAAGCTTTTCGACGTCCGGCCAAGTCAGGTCGCTGAGATTCATGGAGGCAGCCTTGGAGGAGGGAAATGGGATGGTGGCGGGGCCGCGTGCAGCCGCGTCGGCCGGGGTCCATTGCGTCTGTTCAGGGTCGGCACATTTGACGTGGCGCAACACCGACCCGCAAGCACACGCATCAAGTTTTCCCGACTCGACCCTCCCCAGCACTGGCGTTTGGCGAATCGGACCCGATACAGTCTCGTCGAACACTGTCGAGTCGACCCGATCCTGTTTCGTTTCACCGGGGCCGTTTCGTTTAAACCGGAGCCAACGGCGACGGTGACGGGTGCCAACGCTTCCCACCAAACTGCTTCATTCCGGAATCCGCGCGTTGGCATGCACGCCGTCGCCGTTGGCTCCGGGTTAAACGAGATTCATGAGACCGCAGAAAGAGCCTTGCCATGACGAATCCGACGATGCATCCCGCGCCCCTCATTGCGCCGTCGATGCTCAAGTGCGACTATGGCAACCTGCGGAGCGAGATCGAACGGCTGGAAGCCGCGAACGTCCGGTGGCTGCATTGGGACGTGATGGACGGTCACTTCGTCCCGAATCTGTCGTACGGGGCGATGCTCATTCGCAGCCTCCGCCCGTGTACCAAACTCTTCTTTGACGCCCACCTGATGATCGCCGATCCGGGCAAGTACCTGGATGACTATTTGCAGGCGGGATGCGATGGAATCACGATTCACATTGAGGCCGTTCCCGAGCCAGCACCACTGCTGCGCCGGATCCGTTCGGCCGGACGTCTGGCCGGGTTGGCGATCAATCCCGGCACACCCATTGAGAGTGTGGAGCCGTTTCTGTCGGACTGCGATCTAGTGCTGTTGATGAGTGTCGAGCCGGGGTTCGGCGGACAGAGGTTCAAACCCGAGGTTCTCGAAAAGTCGCGGCAATTGAAGCCCATTCTGGCACCGGGAACCCTGCTGTCGATCGATGGCGGAATCGGAACAGATACGATCGCATCCGCCGCCGCCGCCGGGTGCGGGGTGTTTGTGGCGGGCAGTGCGATTTTTGACGAGGCCGACTATACTTCCGCCGTTCAGAACCTGGAGCGGCTCGCCGGACGAGTCGGTTGAATTGTCGTGCCGAAGGAAGCATCCGAGATGAGCACTGTCACCCCCGATCCGAAAGAAGGGCGGCGAACCTTGAGCGAAGCCGAAGTCAGCGGTGAGACTCCGCGAAAGAAGCGGGGCGTCCCCGAGGGGCTGTGGATTTCGTGCGAGGCGTGCAAGAACACCGTCTTTCGCAAACAGGTCGAAAAGAACCTGTTCCTCTGTCCGGATTGCGATTACCACTTCACAGTTCCCGGCCGCATCCGGATCCAGCAGCTTCTGGATGAGGACAGTTTCGAAGAGTGGTTTGCCAACCTGTCGCCGAAAGACCCGTTGGGATTCGTCGACACCAAGCCGTACAAGGATCGGCTGATCGCTGAACAAAAGAAGTCGGGTCTGAAAGAGGCGTGCATCGCCGGTCGGGGCTACATGCGCGGCCGCCCGCTGGTCTTCGCGCTGACCGACTCGTCGTTCATCATGGGGAGCATGGGTTCGGTGGTGGGCGAGAAGCTGACTCGTTCCGTTGAGGAAGCGACCCGGCTGAGTCTGCCGCTGGTGATCCTGAGCGGATCGGGTGGTGGCGCGCGGATGCACGAGGGGATTCTGTCGCTGATGCAGATGGGCAAGGTGTCGGCGGCACTCGCCCGATACCACGAAGCCGGCGGCCTGTTCCTGTCTGTGCTGACGAATCCAACGATGGGCGGCGTTGCCGCGAGTTTCGCCTCGCTGGGCGACATCATCCTCGCCGAACCGAAGGCGCTGATCGGATTTGCCGGTCCGCGCGTGGTCAAGGCGACCTGCAAGATCGATCTGCCGCCGGGATTTCAAACGAGCGAGTTCCTGCTGGAGCATGGATTCATCGACCGGATCGTGCCGCGTCCCGAACTGCGGACAGAGATTTCGCGATTGTTCGACTATTGCGGCATGTAG
>JANMLE010000470.1:0-2495 GCA_031372385.1 Planctomycetota bacterium
CGACATGGGGATGGTCGAGTCGGTTCACCTCGTCGCGTTCCACTGGATCCTGAATGACATCCACGGCCGGATCAACAAGGTCGGCCGGTATGCACCGAAGTAACCCGCGCTGAGGGCCTCAGTCGTTTCACCGCGTGGGCATCACCCCGCGCGGAAACGACTCGCCACGCTCTCGACACGCGGGGCGTTGCCCACGCGGTTAAACGAAGACTGACTTCGACCTCCACTCCGATAAGTACCGCTCAATGACCACCGAGATCCAGCAGATCCGCAACATCGGCATCATCGCCCACATCGATGCCGGCAAGACCACCACCACCGAGCGGATCCTATTTTATGCGGGAGAAACGCACCGGATGGGGGATGTCGATGAGGGGACGGCTGTCATGGACTTCGACCCCGAAGAGGCCAAGCGCGGGATCACGATCTACTCCGCGGCGATCTCGTGCCAATGGCAGGGGCACACGATCAACATCATCGACACGCCGGGCCACGTCGACTTCACCGCGGAAGTCGAGCGCAGCCTGCGGGTAATCGATGGCGGCGTCGTGGTGTTCAGCGCGGTCGAAGGAGTGGAAGCTCAAAGCGAAACGGTGTGGCGGCAGGCCGACAAGTACCATGTGCCGCGGATCTGTTTCATCAACAAGATGGACCGCATCGGGGCCGGGTTCGAGCGGGTCTTCCACCAGATGTCCGAACGGCTGCGCGCGAACCCCGTCGCCGTTCAGATCCCGATCGGAGAAGGCCCGGTCACGAGCTCAAATCCGAGGGGCTTCCGCGGCATCATCGACTTGATCGAGATGAAGGCTTTGTACTTCGACACGGCGGCCCAGGGAACCAAGATCGACGTGCAGCCGATTCCCGAGGACGAGCAACTTCGCGCCGAGGAATGGCGGTCGACGCTGGTCGACGCCCTCGCCCTCACCGACGACGAGGCGTTCGCCATCTACGACAAGACGGGCGACCTGCCGGCCGATCAGATCATTCGCGTGCTGCGAAAAGCGGTCGTGTCGTACCAGTTGCAGCCCGTGTTTTGTGGCTCATCGCTGGACTACATCGGCGTGCAACCGGTGCTCGACGGGGTCGTGCGCTATCTCCCCAGTCCGCTCGACGTGCCGCCCGTCGAAGGCCGCAATCCCAATCCAAAAAAGGCCGACAAACCGGAGATCCGCAAGCCGTCGCCAAAGGATCCGTTCTGCGGGCTGGTCTTCAAGATCCATGCGGACGAGCACGCCGAACTGTATTTCATCCGGATCTATTCCGGCGTGCTGAAGAGCCGCTCGCGGATGTTGAATCCGCGCACCGGCGAGAAGGAATTGATCAGCCAACTCTGGCGGGTGCAGGCCGACTCGCGCGAGGCGCTCGACGAGGCCACTTGTGGCGACATCGTCGGCGTGGTCGGTCCGAAGGATTCGGTCACGGGCGACACACTGTGCGACACTCAGAATCCCATCCTGCTGGAATCGATTCACTTCCCTGAATCCGTGATTTCGATGGCCATTGAGCCCGACAGCAGCGCCGACCGGAAGAAGTTGGAAACCACGCTCCGCCTCATGATGAAGCAGGATCCGACGTTCACCGCGAAGATCAGTGAAGAGACCGGGCAGACGATCATCAGCGGCATGGGCGAGCTGCATCTGGAGATCATCAGCAAGCGGATGGAGCGGGATTTTCACATGAAATTCCGGACGCTCAAACCGCGCGTCACGTACCGCGAGACGGTTCCCAAGAAAATCGAGACCGAGGGTCGGTTCGATCGGCAGGCCGGGGGCGCGCGGCAGTTCGCGGCGATCCGGATCATCATCGAGCCGGTCCCCAACGAGACGACGCTGCATGTCGAGAACAAGCTCAAGCCGAATGCGCTCCCGCCCGAAATGCTCGATGTGCTGCTGAACGCGCTGCGAGACGAAGTGAAGGGGGGCGGCGTCGTCGGTTACCCGCTGATCAATCTCAAGGTGATCGTGAAGGACATCGACTACCGCGAGGGCGAGACCACGGAAGTCGCGATCCGCGCGGCCTCGGCCGATGCTGTGCGGCGGGCTCTGCAGGATGGCGGCGCTGTGCTGCTGGAACCGATCATGAAGCTCGAAGTCGTCGTCCCCGAAGAATTCGTGGGCAACGTCACAGGCGACTTGAATTCCCGCCGCGCGATCATCGTCAACACCGAAGTTCGCGCGAACCTGGTTGCGATCACCGCCGAAGTCGCCTTGTCGCAGATGTTCGGCTACTCCAACGACGTCCGCAGCGTGTCGCAGGGCAGGGCGTCGTTCTCGATGGAGCCGCTGCGCTACGACACCGCGGTGAATCCCCCCGAGATGTGACCGGCCGGGATCGGGCCGTGCTTCCGAAGCGGGAAGAATCGGCTAATGACTCGCACGGAGATCGTTGAGACGTTGATCCCTCACGCGGCCCGCAGTGAGTCGTTTTAGTTTATACGCTACGGCAACGGCGTGGGCGGCGGGGGGGGGGAACCGGTGGTGTCACGCACGGCGGTG
>JANMLE010000574.1:0-12386 GCA_031372385.1 Planctomycetota bacterium
CGCCGATGAGGCCAGACAACTGACCGCGGATTCCACAGCCCGGACTCCGGCCGGAACCAAAGGATTTGGACAGGAAGATTGGGGACAGGAAAATGACTCCCCATCCCGGTCATCGTCGCCTTCCGTCATGTTCCTGTCCCCAATCTTTCTGTCATCCTTGTCTTCTTGGTCTTCATGAGCGGGGCCGGATTCTGTTTCCACATCCGGGAATTCTTCGCGTGCCGCGCAAATTCAAAACGTTAGTAGTACGAAAGACGCGAAAGGGAAGAAGGGACGATAGTTCAGATCCCAAGTAGCCGCCAAGGAACGACGCGCGATGTCTTGCGATGCACTGACCGCAACTCTCTTCACTTTCGTGTCTTTCGAGTATTTCGAGTATTTCGTGGTTCCTCATGAATTATCCGGGCTAGCGCCCTGCCGCTCACGGGAAGTTGTTTCGAGCCAGTTCCTCAGTTCACCACCCACTCAATGCCGGAAGTGGCGTCGGCCGGTGAACAGCATCGCGATGCCGTATTCGTTGCAGGCGGCGATGACATCTTCGTCTCGCTTCGATCCGCCGGGTTGAATCACGGCCGAAATCCCCGCCTCGTGAATCTGGTCGATGCCGTCACGGAACGGGAAGAACGCGTCCGAGGCACAGACGCCGCCACGGGCCCGGTCGCCCGACTTGTAGGCGGCGATGTAGGCGGAATCCAGGCGGCTCATTTGCCCCGCGCCGACGCCCACCACCTGCCCGTTCTTCGCGAACAGGATCGCGTTCGATTTGACGTGCTTGCAAACCAACCACGCGAATTCCAGATCGGAGAACTCTTCCGCCGTCGGACTGCGCGTGGTCACGACCTTCCACGCACTTAGTTCCTCGATGGCGTCGTCCCGATCCTGGATCAGCAGTCCGCCCGTCACGCGGCGGAATTCCTGGCTGATCGGCCGCGGGTCCAGCAGTGCCGGACATTCCAACAGCCGCACGTTGACCTTCCACTTGGGAATCGTCGTCAACATCTCAAACGCATCCGGTTCAAACTTGGGCGCGATGATGGCCTCGATGAACCGACCGGGCACACAGAGTTGGTCGGCCGTCTCCAGATCTACTGATCGATTGAAACCCAGGACCGATCCGAACGCGCTGACGGGATCGCCTCCATCGGCCTTGACGTATGACTCGGCCAGGTTGTCACCGACCGCACAGCCGCAGGGGTTGTTGTGTTTGATCACACAGGCGGCGGGACGGCGGAATTCGCGGACGATTTGCATCGCCGCGTCCAAGTCGAGCAGGTTGTTGTACGACAGTTCCTTGCCGTGCAGCGTCTTCGCCGCGGCCAGGGTCGACGAGGGCGGATTGGCCTCGACATAGAACGCGGCCCGCTGATGTGGGTTCTCGCCGTATCGCAGCGCCGACCGTCGCTCATACTTCAGCGACAGGACACTGGGGAACGCGGGATCGGCGGCGGAATCCGGATTCGTCAGCCCCGTCATGTAGTCGGCGATCGCCCGGTCGTAGCGGGCCGTCATTTCAAGGGCCGCGGCGGCCAGATGACGCCGGAACGGGAAGCTGAGCATCCCCTGTTCGAGTTCCGCCAAGACCTGGTCATACTGCGCGGGACTGGTGACGACGCCGACGTACTTGTGATTCTTCGCGGCCGACCGCAGCATGCTCGGCCCGCCGATGTCGATCTGTTCGATCGCTTCCTCGGCGGTGACGTGCGGCTTGGAAATCGTCTCCACAAACGGATACAGGTTCACCACGACCAGTTCGAACGGAGTGATGCCGTGTTCCTTCATCAAGGCGGCGTCGTCACCCCTGTCGGGGCGACCGAGCAACCCGCCATGAATCCGCGGATGCAGCGTCTTCAAGCGGCCGTCCATCATCTCGGGAAAGCCCGTGTATTCGGCCACATCCAGCACCGGCACGCCCGCCGTTTCCAGGGCCTTCCGGGTTCCCCCGGTCGACAACAACTCGAATCCGAGTCGCACCAGTCCCTGAGCGAACGGAACCAGACCCTGTTTGTCACTGCAACTGAGCAACGCGCGGCGCACGGCTGACATCGGAGGAGACTTTCGCAGCACAGAGAAATTGTGGGCTCAGGAACTGATTCGGATGCTACTGGCGACGCAGGGAGGCGTCAAACGCCGGTGAGCCAATTGAAATCGAGGCCTGCGGAGCGAACGGCATTGATGGGGTGGTCTTGTTGTGCTCGAAGCGGACGGGGCGGGTTTCTCCGGTGCGACGTTGCCCTGAAAGAACGTCCGTACCAATTTCGTGATTGACATCGCCATTAGTGTTTCTAAGATGATCCTCTTGTCTTGCGTGGTGTATCTCATATGGTGCGCAAAGGGATCTCGTGTTTCGCAAGAGAATCCTCTCGGATGCTGAATGGAACCGGGTGAAGGCACTTCATTCCCCTGGGTCGCGAATTTCCGCAGTGGTGCGCAGGCATGTCGGTCTAGGTGCTCTTTGCGAAGTGGGGACAGGTCGCATTCCCGCGGTGATGCGAAGTGTCGAGTTTGATTGGGATCCCGCCAAACAGATTGCCACCACCGTTCCTGAAGGGAACTACTTCGAGGCGTGTGTGCTCGCCTTTGAAGATGACCGGCGGGAACTGATCATCAGCCGCAAAGCCGCCGAGACGAGCCCATTCGACAAGTATGCCACGGCCCATCGCCTGGGTGACATTGTCGACGGTGTGATTCATGAATTGACACCGACCGTGGTGGTCTTGCGACTGACCGGTGGTCTGCAGGGGGAGATTCCCTGGGGGCTTGTCCCCTCACTGCCTGATTTGCCACAGGATGAACTCAACAAGAAGTGGGGGCTCGCGAAAGGAGATTGCCTGCGCGCGTCCATCGTCGACTTTGACTACTCGCGTCGTCGCGTGAAACTGGATCTGAGCCGCGCCGTCAGAAAAATCAATTCTGAACGGGAGGCGACATTGGCCAAGTGGCGGATTGGCGAGGCATCTCCAATGCAACTGCCCAAATCCGTCGAGTCGCTGATCGTTCCATTGTCACGGGATCCACACCATTCGCGGTTGTCGATCCTGCTGGTCGATGATGAGGACGATATCACTTTTGCCTTCGCCGCGGGTTTGGAAGATCGTGGACATCACGTGATCACTGCCAGCCTGGCATTCGAAGCAATGCAAAGGATTTCTGAGGCGACCTCGATTGACGTCGCCGTCGTCGACCAGCAACTGACCGATGGTTCGGGACTGGACGTGCTGCACCGGGTCGCGGAACGATTTCCCCAAGTGCGCCAGATTCTGCTGACGGGAAACACGACGGTGTTGCCAGATGGCGCCAAGACACAAATTCAAGTCGTCTTCAAGCCAATTGGAACCTCCAATTTCATTGCCATCGTTGAGGGAGAAGAAGAATCGCCGTCATCGGGACGGATGTGGGTGGGCGAAGAGTCGGTGGGAAACCTGAGTCAGATGACGACCACTGACGTGGATTGTCTCTCCGTCCAAGTGCGGCAGGTCTTGGACAACTATCTTGGCGCGCTTCAAGAACCGTTTCGAAGCGCCAGGATTGCCATCCTGCGACTGCAGAAATCCGACAATCTCATTCAGTGCGTCCGGGCGTCCAACATGAAGCCCACGGTGTTTGACCAGTACGCTGATGCCCTGCGATTCAGTTTCATCGGGGATGTGCTGGCCGGAAACAGCGACGGGTTCTTCCGGCTCGATCGTCCCGGAGGCAAGTCTGATGACCGGGATCCGCTGCGTTCCCTGCTTCGCGATTTGCAGTCAGTGGCGATCTATGGAATGCCGCTGAAGGTCGAAAGCCAGGCGAATCCCATGGGGGTCTTCGCCTTCTTGCCCGCACAATCCGATTCGGTTTCCGCCGGAAAGACTCGTGAGTTCCGGCAGACCGTTCGCGCGGTAGGTCTCGCCATCGAGCGAGCAACGCTGGACGCCCGGCTGTTCCGCAATCAGCGGCTGCTGGTTGCCGGGAGTATTCTGCTAGGAATGGCTCACGAACTTCGCAACGAAGTCCAATCGCTGACGAGCGTGGCAGACTACCTGTTGGCGATCAACGACATTTCCAATGCGGGTTCCGGTGCAGTTGCTATTTCCGCGGACAGCAGGCGGGAGAAAACTCTCGACTGTGCGCAACGCGTCCAAGACCACACAACGCACCTGCGGCACTTGTTTGAATCCGTACTGGGATTGACGCGATCCACCGAGAACGAAAGCGTCCCGCTTCGGCAACTTTTGGTTGAGGCCATCGACAAATGCCGGTCGACAGCCAAGAAGGATGAAGTCTTCCTGCAGGTTGAGCTGGATCAAGACTCCCACATTGACAGGCCGGTGAAGACATCGCTGCACCAAGTTGTGATGAACCTGTTACTGAATGCCATTCAGCATGTGCGAATCTTCCGGAAGCCGGGGCACGGGTACGTCAGGATCTGCGCCAAGCGGCAGAGAATTAACGACTCTTGCGAAGTGGCGATCCGTGTTGAAGACAATGCGTTCGGGCTTGACTGGGCCAGTCGGGCGGAGATTTTTGAGCCGTTTGTCACGACACGCAGCCACGGCACCGGCCTCGGGCTGAACGTAGCGAAGATGATCACCGAATCACATGACGGGCAATTGGAAGTGGAATCGAGTTTCAAATATCTCGGTACAACGTTCCTGCTTCGCCTGCCGATTGGGGAGTGATTGAACATGCCGAAGGCACAAAACACGATCCTGATCATTGATGATTCCGAGTCGCAGCGCAAGGCGATCGTCGGACTGTTGGAACTGCGGGGCTACGCCTGTATCGAAACGGCGGAAGGCGACGATGTCGAATCGATTCTCAACAAGCATTCAAACGTCTTGCGCGCCTGCGCGCTTGATTTGACCCTCCGCGACAATCGGCGCAGCGGGCTGGAAACACTGCGGGCGATTCGCCGCATGCGACCAATCTTGCCTGTGCTCGTGTTTACCGGACAGGATGAAGTACATGCCAAAGACGCCGTGATTGCGGGCGCAACACTCTTCATGCGGAAGCCGTACCAGACTCAAGATCTGATCGCGGCCATTGATTCGTTGGTGTTGATGCACTCGTTGCGCGAGAGTGTTCTCGCCACCGAAGGTGAAATCGACATGCTGCAAGCGGCGCTGGATGCCATGAAGGTGGAGGTCTCGATCTGCAACTCGCATGGAGAAATGGAGCTTGAAAACGCGGCTAGGAAGCAGTGGACGGAGGGACTTGAAAGACGGCCACCAAGCCTTCCGGAACAGGGAGGAGTCTGGATTGAGTCGCAAGAAGGTGAACGCTGGGTTTGGAGCCACGAGGCCAGCGCCGTCAGCAAGTCCGGACGCAAGTTTCTGGTGAGGACCGCCATCGACGTCACCAAACGAAAAATGATTGACGAGATTCGGCAGGAACTCTGGAATCGCGCAACCAAGTCGTCTCGCGAGGAGCTTGTGGAATACGTGGCCGACTGGCTCCACGACAAGTTTGGTTACAGCCGCGTGCGAGTCTACTTGGTAACCGACAAGACAATGCTGGGCTGCACCGCTCGTGGGATGGAGTCAGGCTTTGTGATGAAGGGATACCCATTTCCGAGCCATGACCCGCAAGCGGCGCGGGCACTGCGTGAAAAACGTCCATTTCTACTGCTCTCGACGGACTTCCAAGATGACCCATGTTTCAAAGAGTTTCAGAAGAAAGGAGTTGAAACGCAGATTCAAATCCCACTTGTCTCCGCTGCAGGACCGGTGGGCCTGATTTCGGCGGACGATAAGGGGTCGCGAAAGCATCTCAACATCGAAGATGTCGAACTGATGTCGTTCTTGAGCCCGCTCATTGCCGACGCCATCCAAGTGTCGGATGAGATTCGTGAGCGTCAGCGGCGCGAGGAATGGGCTGAGGCACTCAACGAAATCGATCGTCCCCTGACCGACGGGAGTGGGCTATCGGAAGTTTTTCAAACGATGGGGCGTACGCTTGCAAAATTGGTGCATGCGGACGCCGGTGTTGTGTTCATCCGGCGGAGCGAGAGTGAAGTATTGAGGGTCGTCACTGTCATTGATGGCAATGATCAAGAGTTGTGGAAAGTCACTCATGCCGGCACAACCGGAATGATCAAGAAATGCCTGGATGCAGACGGACTGGTCTTCGAACGAGATATCTGGAAAGTCCCGGAGTTTGTGGCGTGCTTTGGAAAGCTCGACAGTGAACCATGGAAGAAATTTCTGCAAAAAGCCAAATCGGTTGTGATTGAACCCATTCGCTGCGGAGAACGGGTGATCGGGGTCTTGTTTCTTCGGTGCCCAGAAGCCATTTCGCTCAATGAAATTGACGAGCGGTATCTGTATGGCGTGGCGAAGCGAGTCTCCATCGCGTTGGCGAAGCTCGATGAGAGCCAGCGCATCGAGGCGGCCTTGATTCAGCAGGCGAAGCTTCACGACTTGGCACTGCTGTCGGCCGGAGTTGCCCACGGTATGCGAAATCCCCTGGCCACCATTCAGTCGTCTTTGGACAAGGTCCGCCGTCAATGCGAACTGGCAAATGAGCCATTGGAACGCACGGCATTGTTGGGCGTTATCCAAGAAATTGAAACCGCCACACAACGCTCGCTGAAGACGCTGGAGCGTTTGATTGACTGGGCAAAACCCCACGGCCAAGACCGACAGTGGATGAGTCTGGGGACGATGACGGAGGATCTTGTGGCCATGATTCGCGATGACCTCGAATTCCGAAAAATCGAAGTCGTGACATCGATTGACCCGTCGCTTCCGATGGTGTTTGCCTCACCGGACCCGTTGCGGATGGCCCTGTCCGACCTGTTTTGGAATGCGACCAAAGCGATGCCCGATGGCGGTCGCCTGGAGGTGACACTGCAACCGTCTGCCGATCAACAGCAGATCGAGCTCGTCGTGGCCGACAACGGTGTCGGAATGTCTCCGTCACAATTGGACAGCTTGTTTGCCTTCAATCCCTTCGAACCACTTCCCGCGGGGGGCAGTGGACTGGGACTGTACCTGTGCCGAAAGGTGTTGGCGGCGGATGGAGCCGAATTGAGGGCTCACAGCTTTGAGGGACTGGGAACGACGATGACGGCCGTGTTTTCTCTCAAAGTACAATTGGAAAGGATGGACGCGCGATGAATCCACCTTCGATTCTCATCGTCGACGACGAACAACCACTGGCAAGGAACCTTGAGTACCTCTTCCGCCAAGAAGGATGGGAGGCCCAGGCGGTTTTCAGCGGCGAGGAGGCATTGGAATTGATTTCCAAGCGGACCTTCGACGTGGTCCTGCTCGATGTGCGGATGCCGAAATTGAACGGGTTTGTGACCTTGGAAGGGATGCTGAAGCTCAGGCCGCATCTTTGTGTTGTCTTTTTCACCGCCTTCGGCGATGTCGATTCTGCGGTCAAGGCGCTGAGAATGGGTGCGTGGTCCATGGTGATGAAGGGGCCGCGGTTTGAGCAGATGTTTGAGGTCGTCAATTCCGCCCGTCTTCAGTGGTGCAGATTGGAGGATCAGAAGCAACAGGCTGATGCTGAAAGGCAACAACGATGGGAAGAGACTGCCTCTCGGAAAGAGGTCGAAGCAAGGTTGGACGCCACCCGGAATCTTGCCCAAGGAGTGGCCCATCAAGTCAAGAATCGGTTGGCGGACTGCGGTTGGGATCTGACGACCATCGAAGAAGCGACTGAGTTATCGACAGCGAAGCGAGCCGCCGGACGGTTGAGAGAGTCGTTGGAGCTCGTGGAATTGTGCGTGAACACGCAGCACGACCTCTGGCGATTGCAGTCCGATCCGAAACCGGATCTCGAATCGATTTCGGTCCGGGTCGCCGTGAAGGAAGGGAACGACATCGCCGTTCGGCACATGGCCCGACGTACAACTCGGATTCAAGCTGTTCTGCACGTACCCGACGAGTTGAAGGTGCGGTGCATTCGCGGCCTGCTTCCCCAAGTCTTCGAGAACCTGTTTCACAATGCGATGCAGGCGATTGGGGACGCAGTCGGGCAGATCGAAGTTGCGACCGAGACTCGCGACGATCTGGTGGCGATTCGGGTGTCGGACAACGGCCCGGGTTTTTCCCCGGAGATGCTGGGAACGGCCCACCTGCCCTATGTGACATCCAAGAAGGGGCCGGGGCAATCGAGCCCCGCTCAAAACATGGGGCTGGGACTGTTCTTCGTGAATGAAGTCGTTGAGCGGGGCGGCGGTTCGATGCACTACGGCAACCGGCAACCTCAGGGCGCAATGGTCGAGTTCACACTACCGTTGGCGAAATGAATCTGATCTCACTTCACCCAATCAGGAGTGGCACACATGCCGCAGAAGATCCCCAAGATACTGATTCTCGAAGACAACGAACGATTCCTCGAATCCCTCATGGCCCACATCCAGAAGGCGTACAAGGACAATGTCGACATCTTGACTGCCACCAATCCCGACGAAGCGGAAGGGCAATTCGAATCGCATGGTTCGACGGTCGATGTCTTCGTGACCGATGTGATGATGGCGGACGGAACCCCCAGCGGGCTGGATCTGGCCGCTCGACTGGCTCCCCGGTTGCCGGTCATCGTCATTTCGGCGTTTCCTCCCGAGTCGTTCGAGCGACGGCCGGAGCGACTCGGCCCCGTGACCTTTCTGAAGAAATCCGCGTCGAAAGCCTTTCAACTGGCACTCCTTCAAAGCATTCAGAAGGCGGTGCTGATCAAGCGGTTTGACGAGCGGGTGAAGGAGGAATCACGCGAGCTCCGCAGCCTGTGCCTGCAAAGGCACAGGGGGGCGATCCTGTCCGTTCGCTTTCGGCTTCCCGATCTCGCTCCGTCCGATTTGCCAACACTCGACCTGCGAAATCTCGACTTTGTCTCGATCGGGTTTGGCACCGGCCAATGGCAGGCATCGATCGAAGAGAATGATGGACGAATCAACGCGATGCACGACCAATCACTCTGGGCATCATTCGCGGATACGGGCGAAAACCAGGATGGTGTTCAGCGTGCCGTGGAGTCTTTTCGGCGGACTTGCGACGCGATCGATGGAGAGTCGAAGGCGGGATTCGAGCAGTGTCCGTTTGGTGCGGCGTGTGTCCCGGGCGTGCTCGTCTCGGGAGTCTTTGGACGGCATTCGCCGGGAATGCCCGCGATTGTCGGCCGCCTCGGGGACATCGCGTCACAAATGGCGCTGCGGGCGCTTCCCCGAGAAATCGGCCTGGCCCGCGATTGGTTAACGGTACGTCGTCGAAATTTGTTTGATCGGCTGCCGGGAAACCACCGCGTCGAAACGATGTTCTTGGCCAATCTGACAGATCTGGTTGAAGTCACTTTTTATCGTCAATAGGTTGATTTGTATGCAAGTTCCACTGCGTGGCAGGGTGCTCATTGTTGACGACGAAGACCGTGTTTCAGACGGTCTTCGCGAGTACCTGTCGAAATACCTTCTTTACACGCGCACGGCGCACTCCGTGCGTGATGCGCTTCACGAAATCTCCGTCGATCACTTTGATGTGATCGTCCTGGATTGGATTCTTCCCGATGGTGACGGGCGGGGCGTCTTGGAGTTCGCGTCAGTGGCCTCACCGGAGACTGTCACGATCGTCTACTCGGCGCATCGCACGTCCGATGCGGAATGTACGGCTGTGAAAGCGCACCACTTTGTCGAAAAGAGCCTCGACACGTCGCATATCCGCAACGCCGTCGAACGGGGTCTGGCCCACCGCATCCAAGCTCATGAGAAAATCTGTTTGTCCCGGCTGACGCCAATGTCACCCCACCATGCGTTATGGAAAACATTGCGAGACTTCCTGCCAGCCGTGCCGGAGGATTGCAACCAACTTCTCATTACGGCAAGCGACAATTCCATCGCCCGCGGCTATTCAAGTTGGCTCCTGCGGGAAATCGACGGGACTCATCCCGTTTGCGAAATCGATGCCACGGAATTGGACGCGTCGTCGGGTTCAGCGGTGCGTTTCCTTTTGGGGGAGTGTTCACTTGGCGGAAGTCGGCCACCATCATTCGTTCGTGGGTTACTCGATTCGCCATACACCCAGGACGTGATCGTCCATAACGCCCAGGAACTTTCGGAGCAGACACTTAAAGTTTTGGCGGACGCGGTTCGTACGCAAAAATTCCAACGGCTTGGCTCCGATCGAGAATTGGATCTTCAAGCCCGAATCTCGCTCACTGCGAACGTCCCTGAATTCTCGCGGAAAATGAAACAATCACCTGCCGACGGTCGCACATTATTTGAGATCGCAATTCCCGATTCCCCCTTGTCGATTTGCAATGGCTCTGAATGGATCAAGGCACTTCAGGCGCAGCGGGGCCAGAGACCATTAGCCAACGAGCAAGGCGTGATGCAACTGTTCGGCAGGATCAAGTCCGCGCTGACATGGGATAACTTGCGTACCTTCGCGGAGATGTCGCAGGGCGGCCGATTGGGGCCGCCCATCTCAAATTGGGTCACCACATTCCCATTCTTCGAGTCAACACTCCGTGGAAGTGACGCGGAAGGGGTTTCAAGTTGGAAGGCGATTTCTGATATTCCGAGGCTCATCTACGTGAGTTGGGTTCTCGAAAAGACGCTGGGCAATGTGGCCGAGGCGTCTCGCTTGTCTGGTTTGACCCGAGCCGCAATTTACACAGTCATGCGAGACGGCCATCTTGATCCTCAGGCATTCCGGCCCGCAACGCAGTGATCCGTCGAATGGACAACTTGCGAAGTCACCTCGATGCGTACGCTGTCCCCGCGAGGTGACTGCCGTTCGCATGAGCAATCCCTGCTTCCAGGCATTCGCGGACCATGTCGGCGGCGCGGAGCAGATGGGCGCGAGTCACGTCGAGATGCGTGCAGGCTCGCAGGCGTTGCGGACCGCTGGGGTTGATCTTCACGCCGCGTTCGAGCAATCGGGCGGAGAGTTGGGCCGACGTGCCCCGTTCCGGAGCGACTTCGAAGAAGACGAGGTTCGACTCGACATGCTCGACGTTGATGCGGATGCCGTCGATGGTCGAGATCGCTTCGGCAAACACCCGGGCGTTGTCGTGATCCGCGCGCAGTCGTTCGACGTGGTGCTCCAGCGCATAGATCGCGGCGGCGGCCATCATGCCGGCCTGGCGCAGGGCGCCGCCGAAGAGTTTGCGGGCGCGGCGGGCGCGATAGATCGTCGCGGCATCGCCGACCAGGATCGATCCCATTGGGCAGCCCAGTCCCTTGGAGAAACAGATCGAAACCGAATCGGCATGGCGGGCGAATTCCTTGACGCTGTAGCCGGCGGCGATGGCGGCGTTGAACAGACGGGCACCGTCGACATGGACTTTCAGACCGTGGTCGTGAGCCCAATTGCCGACGCGGGCCATCTGGGCCAGCGGCCAGGCGCGGCCGCCGCCGTGATTGGTCGTGTTCTCGACACACACCAGCCGCGTGACGGGGTAGTGTTGGTTATCGGGGCGGATCTTGCCGTCGAGATCCTCGGCGTCGAAGAGGCCGAACTTCCCCCGCAGAATCCGGGCCGACACACCACTCAGCGCGGCGGCGGCTCCCGCTTCGTAGTTGACGATGTGCCCGGTTTCGTCGATCAGGATCTCGTCCCCCTGCTGGCAGTGAGCCCGCACGGCCATCTGGTTCGACTGGGTTCCCGAGCAGTTGTAGACCGCCGCTTCCATGCCGAGCATCTCGGCGACGATCCGTTCCAAGCGGTTGACGGTCGGATCCTCACCGGACATGTCGTCGCCCACTTCCGCCTCAAAAATCGCCTGCCGCATCGCGGTAGTCGGCTTGGTGACGGTATCGCTGCGCAGGTCAATGATGTCCGTCGGCATGTTGCGTTGCTCCGATTGTCGCGTTGAAAGTGTCTTGCCTTGTCCCCTCGCCCCCGTCTTCGGGGGAGAGGGTTAGGGTGAGGGGGCCGACTTGTTGCGAGCCGTCCGTCGCTGGGACTGTCGTCGTTCGGCGATACACTCTAACGGCGCGATCGGTCGCTGGCGAGATTGCCGCCGAACCCCGAATCCCCCTCACCCTAACCCTCTCCCCCCGCAGACGGGGGCGAGGGAACAAGAATGAATCCACCGTGACGCTGACCATTCCGACCATCGACTGTTCCGTTCAAGACCCGCTGGCCGCGTTGGCCGAACTTCGGTGCAAGCTGAGCCCGCAGGGGGACATCGTTTCCGAAGCGGGCAAGCAGCGGACGATCGCGCTGTTTGGCGAGCCGCTCGCGCCGCGCCAAGTTGTGCAGCGCATCTGTGCGGAGGTGCGTGAGCGGGGGTTGGATGCGGTGCTCGACTACACCGCGAAACTCGACCAGAAACAACTGACGCGCGAATCGATGCGCGTCTCGGCCGACGAGTTGGCTGCGGCGCATGCCGCCGCCGATCCGAAGTTTCTACGGACGCTGCGGACGATCATCGGCAATATCGCCGAGTTTCAAAGCCGCATC
>JANMLE010000590.1:0-8367 GCA_031372385.1 Planctomycetota bacterium
GGCAAACCGAGCTTCCAGACCTTCTTCCAGCACGATCCGCAGGGCCTCGTGCAGGCCGTAATTCATGTTGATCGGCGCGGTGTGGTGATAGGCGCGGTTGCTGCCCCAGTAGTCCTTCACCATTTGCATGTCCAGATACCAACTCTGCACCTTGGTCTTGCGGGCATCGATCGCGGCGACCGCCCGGTCGCTGAACGTCACCGGTGCCAAACCGGGTGGACAACTGAGGCACTTCTGAGTTCCGCTGTAGACGGCATCAAGAGCCCATTCGTCGACTTCCACCGGTTGACCGCCGAGTGACGTGACGCAGTCGACCGCGATCAACACGTCATGTTCGTGGCAGATCCGAGCCAGATCTGCCACCGGTTGCGACGCTCCCGTCGAGGTCTCGGCGTTCACAATCCCCAGCACCTTGGGTCGATGCTGCTTCACGGCGGCTTCAATCTCTTCGGACGAGAAGATCTCGCCAAACGGTCGCTCCAGCTTGATCACCTCGGCCCCACAGCGACCGGCGACATCGGCCATGCGACCGCCGAACACGCCGTTGACGCAGACGATCATCTTGTCGCCCGGCTCGATCAGGTTGGCGACAACCGTCTCCATCCCCGCGCTGCCGGTCCCGCTGACGGCCAGTGTCATCTTGTTCTGCGTGCGAAAGACCTGCCGCAGCATCGACTGTGTTTCATCCATGACCTTCAGGAAGTACGGATCGAGATGCCCGACCGTCGGTGCCGCCATCGCGAGCAGCACGCGGGAATGAATATCGCTGGGGCCGGGGCCCATCAAAATCCGTCGCGGCGGAGCCACCGGACCGGGAATGAAGTCTGTCATGAGTCTCTCGCAATGGAATACGTAGGACAGGTTTCTTACCTGTCCGTCACGAAGATAGGTCGAAACGGTTGAACGTTCGTCGCCAAGATGGCGACGCCAGTCGCCACTTTCAAGACACTCGCCAAGTCAGTCTGCCCAATAACCCGGCGAAACCCGTCTTCCACGTCGGGTCGCAATGGCGCGATGGTCACAACGGGCTCACCACGTCAGAATGTCCGGCCACTCGCCGAAGCCTGCATCACCGATCGAACCATCACAGAAAGCGACGCCATGAGTCTGTTCCAACGCGACGACATCTTGAATCGACTGCGCGCCAAGGTCGCGGCGGGACAGCCGGTCATTGGTGGCGGAGCGGGGACCGGACTGTCCGCGAAGCTCGAAGAGGCGGGTGGAATCGACCTGATCGTGATCTACAACTCGGGCCGTTTTCGCATGGGGGGCCGCGGTTCACTCGCCGGGATGATGCCGTATGGCGATGCCAACGCGATCGTGATGGACATGGCGCGCGAGGTACTTCCCGTCGCCACCAAGACACCCGTCCTGGCCGGTGTTTGCGGGACCGACCCTTTCCGGCTGATGCCACTCTTTCTGAAGGAAGTGCAGGCGGCGGGATTCTCCGGTGTGCAGAATTTTCCCACCGTCGGCCTGTTCGACGGCAACTTCCGCGTGGGGCTCGAAGAGACCGGGATGGGCTACGGGCTGGAAGTCGACATGATCCGGATGGCCGGAGCAATGGGACTGCTGACGACACCGTATTGCTTCAACGACGACGAAGCCGCCGCGATGGCCGCAGCCGGAGCCGACATCCTGATCCCGCACATGGGCCTGACGACCAAGGGGATGATCGGAGCGACAACCGCAGTCACTCTGGAAGAATCCGCCCGGCGCTGCCAGTCGATGCACGACGCCGCCAAGCGCGTGAAGCCCGACATCCTCGTTCTCTGCCACGGCGGCCCGATCGCCGAACCTGAGGACGCCCAGTACATCCTCGATCACACCGAGGGGATCGTCGGCTTCTACGGGGCCAGTTCGATGGAGAGGCTGCCCGTCGAACCGGCCATCACCAACCGCATGCGCGAGTTCGCCGCGATCAAGTTCCGCAATTGAGGCAAGCGGCCGGAAAGAGCACCTGGAGGATGGGCACTCTTGCCCGTCCGGCTCTGGCGTTAAAGACGTGACGGGCAAGAGTGCCCATCCTCCATCACGGCAGCAGGTCGGCCACTTTGACGGAAGCTCTCGGTTTGGCGAGCGGCTTCACGACGGCACCGGCCTCGTACACCGTGACCTCGTCGTAGCGCGCCGCGCCCGATCGCGGTCGCTTCGGTTGCCGGTGAACGATCAACTGGCGATGGACCAGATCGACCACCCAATACTCGGGAATGGGGGCCTGAGCATAGAGTGCCGCCTTGTCCGTCAGGTCGAACTTGAGCGTCGAGTCGCTGATTTCGATGACCAGATCGGCGGTCGTGGGATGATCTGACCAGTCTCTCGGTTTGCCGGTCACGATCGCCACATCCGGCTCTGGCTCGGACACGTCCGACAGCGTGAGCGGCAGTTGGTATCGCACGGTCCGCGTCGATCCGAACAATGCTTTCATCAGATCACAGGTCAAGAGGAGGGAGACGGAGTGTGCGTTTTTCTGCGGACTCATTTGGATCACGCTCCCTTCGATGAGTTGCACTCGTTGGCCACGAAAGTACCCCGCATCGCCCAGCCGGTAGTATTCCTCGCGAGTCCACTTGATCGGTCGCGGTTCCTCGTCAGCCATTGGCCGTCGCCGCGAACCCGGCTTTGGCCGCACCACCTTCGGACGCATTGGATTCTTCAGAGTCGCAGTCATTTCATTTCCTCCCACTGTCTCCGACCAATCTCCACTACCCGCGCGTCGTCCCATGTTTCGAGCGGACTGTACCGGGGATGCTTCGAGTCCTTGTACGGGTCGTTGTGCCTCGTGTTGTAGCAGCAGATGAACGCCCAGCGCGGATGCTCGCTCTTGTTCTGGTCCGAACGGTGCAGCGTGTTCGCGTGAAAGAAGATTGCCGCGCCCGGTTCGAGCTCGCAATGGACCAGTTCCAGCCGCTCCAGCGCGGCAGCGACCCGTTCGGGGTCGGCACCCGTCTGGTCGCCAACCTTGAGGTGATCGATCCGGCCCAGCAGATGCGAGCGTTTCATCACCTGCAGGCAGCCATTCTCTTTCGTCGCCCGGTCGACGGCGATCATGCAGCTTCCCATGTCGGGAAACAAACAGCCGTTGCCGTACCAGTAACCGTAATCCTGATGCCACGCCCACGCCCCGCCGATGCGGGCCTCCTTCAGGATCATCTTTTGATGGTAGTGATAGACTTCGTCGCCCAGCAGCCGTTGCATTGAATCCACGATCCGTCGGCTGCGGACGATCGCCCCATAGATCGTGTCGTCCGGCAGATCATTCCGCACGACGAGCTTCACCGACCCTCCCTCGCCGTCGGCCCGGATGCCGGCATCCCGCTGCAGGGCATGATCGGCCTTCGCGATGTTCCGCAGCAGGTCAATCTCTTCGGCATCAAGCAAGTCGGGCACGACGATGTAGCCGTCGGCGTGAAAGGACGCGATTTGGGAATCGGAGACTTCGAGTCGGGGCATGCTGCGGTCCGGGTGCTCGTTGAAGAGAGTGGGTAGTGGATGGTGGATAGTAGGTCGGAGGGACCAAGAAGAAAGTGTCACGAACTCTGCCTGAGTTCCTGACAATCACATTCTGCATTCGCGATTCGCCGTTCGTTCTGCACACGACCCCGCGCTGGCGACTCGTCCGGACCAAGGGGTCCGGACTACGAAGGAAGACGGTCACAGCCGGCCTGACAGTTCCAGCAGCAACTTTTCGAGTTGGATTCGTTCGGGAAGACGGCTGCCTCCCTTCAGGCCGGTGTCGGTGGACAGCAAACGGTTCAAGATCTGTTCGGCTTTGCTGCGGCCGATCCGGCGCAGATAGGACTGGCTCGGTCCGACCGCCTGCGGGAAGACTCCCGATTGTCTCAGCGCTTGATCGAGCGGCGATGAGCGTGACAGATCCGTCGCCTGCGCGAACTTCTTGAAGACGAACGAGATGCCCCCCAGCAGCTTCTGGCTGGCCTCACCCGCGGTCAGCAATTGATCGAGTGCGTTGATGGCGAAGGCCAGGTCACCGTCGCGAACGGCGTCGGTCATCGCCCAGGTCGTCTCGGTCCGCCAGCCACCGACCAGCTTCTGTACGTCCTCGAAACCGATCTTGGCACCGGCACCGACATACGACGCCAGCTTCGACAACTCCTGATCGAGCATCCCCAATTCTTCGCCGACCAGCTCCACCAGCAGCACCGCCGCCTCGCGCGCCAGCGACTGCTGGTACGTGTCGCGGGCGGTGTCCTGCAACCACTTCAACAGTTGCGGCCCCTTCAGTTCCGAACAGTCCACGTCGAGACCACTCGCGGCGACCAGCTTGGCCAGCTTGGTCGTCTTCGGCCACGATTTGACGTTCAGGACCAGCACCGACTTCTTCGCGGGCTTGTCGACATACTTCTCCAACTGACCGCGGAACTTCGTGACGAATTCGTCGGCGTCGTCCACGATGACCAGCCGGCGGTCGCCCCACATCGAGATCGTGCGCAACTCGTCCGTGACTGATTGCAGATCGGCGTCACGGCCGGTGAATGTTGTCAGCGACGTGTCGTCGTCATGCGTGACGATCTGCTTCAGAACCGCCAGCACCGACTGTTTCAAATGCCGCTGCCCGCCCGACAACACCGCGACCGGAGGGATCTGTTCGGGAACCTGCTTCAGAAATTCAACGGCATGCATGGGAGCGCGATTTCAAGTTGGGGCAGATAGGAACACGACCGACGGCAGACGCCGATTGACCGTGTCGCACCGTTTGTCATACAAGTCCCGCCCGCAACGGCCTGTTGAAAACCGTAGCTTGGACGCCTCGTCCGAGCGAACCCCAACTCAATTCTCACGGACGAGGCGTCCGTGCTACGTTTTTTTCAACAGGTCGTCAGTCGGACGAGTGGACAGGAACATGTCATGAGCCGATTTCCAGGGACGGGATTTCAGCCGGTCGAATTAGACCACAGCCCCGGCACGAACTCCACGGACGCGGGAGTTTGTGTGCAACAAGCGCCCCGAGCACTGGAGGGGAGTGGGCAGTGGGCAGTGGGCAGTGGGCAGGAGACGATTGGTCCGCATCCCGTGTCTCGTTCGCTGTCACACCTCGTCCTGTCCAACATCGGGCCGACATTCACCTGCCCTGGTGACTCGCATCCGATCGCGCTCAGCGTTCATCTGGCGCGTCTCGCTTCGGGGTACGTGGAATGCCGGGATTGCGGACATAACGGGACGGCGGGTCAGTGGTCAGTGGTCAGCGGTCAGCGGTCAGCGGCGAGTCACGAGTCGGGCGGTACACCGACAGCGCGGCGGGAACGAAGTGTCGGCCGGTCACTGGTGACGGCCGACGGTGTTCGCGGGATCTATCTCAATGAACTCGACCGGACCCGCGCCGCCGATTGGGGGGCGGCGTTTGCTTCGATGCTGTGGGACGAGCAGCCACGCATGGGACGGATGGCGGATTCACCGGCTGCGACCCGAACCTTCGAACAGGCTGAGACCACCTCGGGCGAGCCATCATCACCGGTGACGGACGCGAGTTCCCCGATCCCCGCGCTCATGGTGCCGACTTCGACGCGACGTGGCCCGGTCGTGGTGATCGGCTTCGACGAACGCCCTTCGTCACCCGACATCATCGTCGGTGTGGCGCTGGGACTCCGCCGCATGGGTTGTCATGTGATCGATCTGGGACAGACGACGCGCCCCTGCTTTCATTTCGCAGTGCATCATCTGGAGGCCGCCGGTGGCGTCTTCGTCACCGGGACCGGATGCGATCCGGCCTGGACCGGCTTCCACTTTGCCGGACGCGGCTCGCAGCCGTGGTTGCAGCCCGAATTGCTGGCCGAACTGGAGAGACGGGCAAAGTCGAACGTGATCCGTCCGACACGATCGGCCGGAGCACAGCGTCCCTTTCACGCCGCCGTCCCGTATCAGGCGGGGCTGTGGAAACTGTTCCACGCGCTGCGACCATTGCAAGTCGTCTGCGGCTCCGCGACCCGCCAGTTGCCGCGAGTGCTCGATGCCCTGTTCACCCGCCTCCCCTGCCGGTTGACGCACGAAATCCTGCCAGTCCGCCGGCGGGATTTGGGCGATCCCCACGATGTCGACGTGCGCCGCGTGGCCGCGGCCACCGTCGCGGGACAACATCATCTCGGGCTGATCGTCGACGACGACGGAGAACGCTGCGCATTCGTCACGGAACGCGGGCAGCTTGTGTCAGCGGCCGAACTGGCCCGGCTGCTGGTCCTGTTTGAATTGCACGAACACCGCTCGGCCCGCATCGTCGTCGATGAGGCCCTGTTTCCCGACATCGCCGGATGGCTGACGTCACTCGGCCCGGCCTGCCAGGTGGAACAAGCCCCCGCATCGCAACTGCCGTCGACCGTCATACAACTCAACGCCAGCCTGGGAATCAGCGCCCAACACCGCCTCTGGTTCGGCGGAGCCTACCCCGCCTGCAACGCAATCCTGACCCTAGCCCGCGTGCTGCAAGCCCTCAGCTTGAGCGACGCGCCGATGTCGGATGTCTTGCAGCGCTCCGCGTGATTTCTGTCATCCCTCTCCCGCCCCCAACCGCGCGTACGACCGGTGTCACGTCGAGTCGTCGGGCACCCGGTTCAGTGGCGACACATCGCTGCGGCCCGTCGCAGCCGAATTCGCGTCCCCGGCCGTGGAGTCATTCGCCAACCCATCAATCCTTGCCTGCGCGGATAACGGAGTCAGCCCGCGCGCCGGGAAATCAGGAATAGCCGGCGCGCGGGCTAACATGGCATCGAACGCAACGGATTTCTCACCTGCGTCGTTGACAACGTCTTGCCCGCACGGCATTTTGCCCCCCGTGAAGACCAACCCCGCATTCACCGCCCGTTCGAGTTATCCAGCGTGCGGGTCAATTCACTATTCGCCACAAGAGATTCGTATGCCACTTGATAAGCAAAGCCGCCAGCATGTCATCGACTATGTCATGCGCGATCTCGTCCCAAAGACGGTCTCGCCGCGTCCTAGTCAACCAATGACGTGGTTCACGGCCCAATTCGCCTTCGTCAGTGATCCGGCGCTTCAGCAACATCTTGGGGAGGCATTTTACCAAGCCCGTTACACTGGTCGGGTTCGAGAGGCACTTGACCTCAAGGGGGGATTCAATCACGCATTCTGCAAGTACCAGATCCTGCTGTACGCGTCGATTTATGAGTGTGTGATCGACCATTTGCTCACCGCAGTTTCGAGTGACCCCGTAGTCGCAGGAATTCTTACAATCCCAAATCTACAACGAATTTCGGCAATGAGTTCAAAAACCGGCATGACATTCACAGACGACTCTGGCACTCACGACTTGCTGACATGCCGTGAAACCACACGAACGCTGCAGTTGCGCGATGTTCGGTTCGATGATCGAGTAGATGCGGCGGAAAAACTGGGGATTGTCCGCAGCGGGGATTCCAGTTTCATCAAGGCACTCTACAAGAGTCGCAATAACATTCACTTGCAGTCGTCTGCAAACAAAAACTTCAAGCCGGATGATCAGCAATCAAGTGAAGCATTTCGTCGGCTGTTCGCGTTAACAGAGAATGCCGCCGCTTGGTGCAAGAAGCGAAAACTGTGACGACCGTGTGGCGAACAAGGCGGTCAACCCGAGCGGCGGGTCGCGCGTGAATTGAATTCAACGGACCTTGGCCGCCGCCGGGTTACCTTTGTCGTTAGGCCGTTCTACCACAACAAGGGGTGAGCCATGAAATGTCCGCGATGTGAGCAGGAAACGCCGGCGTCGAAACTCGAACGCTTCTCCCGCCTTTGTCCGCCCTGCCTGGCGCAACGGAACAATGAACGAGCGCAACGGAATATGCTGGAACGAGCGCAACGGAATATGCTGCTTTTCGTGGGTGCGATGCTCGTGGGTGCGCTGCTTTTTATCGGTGGCGTCATCGGCACCGTCTACTTCTTCTTCTTCTTCGACACCACCGTCACCACCGAGAGAGATTCCATCCTCGGTCGACCGTATGGCGGCAACACGTTCCACAACATTGGCCTCATGGCGGAGCGACAGAACGGGCTCATCTTCAGCATCGCGGCTGCCGGTCTTGGCGCGGTCATGTTTTCCGCAGGCCATTTTATGATTGAGCAGTCGAAGCCAAAAGCCACGACGCAGCTGCCTCAACCGAAGTTGTGCCCGCAGTGTGGCAAGTACTACGCCGAGGCTTCGGCATTCTGTCCGCACTGCGGAAAACCGCAAAGCCAGACGGCCGTCGCCGTGACATGATAACCTTGGGAGAACGCAGCATGCAGATCAAACGAGAAGATCTTGATGATGCACTGATGGGCAAGGGAAATAAATCGCAGGACGTGATTGATGACGTCGCCGACAGAACATCGGCTTGTTGGCGGTTGGCGATTCGAGTTTAGGCGGCGAGGCCGCTGAGG
>JANMLE010000610.1:0-1495 GCA_031372385.1 Planctomycetota bacterium
CCGGACTTCGATCGCCAGTCACGCGCCGAAGAGATCGTGTCGCTGTTCGGCCGGCTGTTTTCGGGCGTCGAGTTTCAACGCCTGGTCCAACAGGCGCTCTCGATCGACCTGCCACTGGCGAGCGTCTGCGATGTGATTGCCGCGGCCCTGCCGATCAAGCCGGAACTCGCCCAGTTGTTTCTCGACGAGCTCAACACCGACGTTCGCAGCCAGATGCTGTGGCAGTTGCTGAAGCGGATGGAACGCCCGGAGGCATCGACGTCATCGACGCCAGCAACCAGGCGGTTCCCTCCGAGCTTCAGTTCCAACTGAGCCGAGTTTTGTTCCTCACGCAGACTTACCCAGAGACGTTTAGCCGCTACGCCAACGGCGTGCGCGCATGCGGGGTCAAACCGTCGTCCTCGCGCACGCCGTTGGCGTAGCGGTTAAACGAAAACGTCCCACTTTGGGCCGCGCGCGAGTTCGGGGTCGAGGAACTCAGTTGAGCGTCTTGCCGCCCTTCTTCCAGTTGCAGGGGACCAGCTTGTCGGTTTGCAGCGCATCGAGAACTCGCAGCACTTCTTCGACATTGCGGCCCACCGGCAGGTCGTGGATGGCCAGCCAGCGGACGATCCCGTTCGGGGCGATCAGGAAGATGCCGCGGTAGGCGATCCCGGCGTCTTCAATCAGCACGCCATAGTCTCGGGAGAGTTTGTGGTTTGTGTCGGCGAGCATCAGGTGCTTCATGTTCCCCAGGTCGGGAAGATTGTCACACCAACCCTTGTGCGAGAACACGCTGTCGGTGCTGGCCGTCAGCAGGGCGCAGTTGCGGCTGGCAAACTCACCCACGGCATCGTTGAAGGCCACGATTTCCGTCGGGCAGACGAAGGTGAAATCGAGCGGATAGAAGTAGAGGCAGACCCATTTCCCCTGGTAGTCCGAGAGGTTGACGTGGGTGAACTTCTGATCGGTCGCGTCCTTGGTGCGATCATAGGCTTGAACTGAAAAATCCGGGGCGAGTTGACCGACGCGTGCGCTCATGACTCCTGCTGCCTCTGCTTACGGGGAACGAAAAACACTCGGCGGGGGAAATGGCCCTCGACCGCTCCAAAATCCGAGCCGAAGTATAGCCGCATGGGTGGGAGCAACAAGCCAACGGCGGCTGAAATCATTCGGCAGGTGATGGCGGAACCCCAATGTCCGAGCAGCGCCAATTTGCCGTTCTGATCGGTCAAGCAAATCGACTCAGTCGTAGCTGATCGCGTGCTGACGGCACGAGAACGGAAAAGCGATGTTCGCCAGCAGTGGCGAGAGCACTCCCCCTTGCGGCGTCCCCACCGTCGCGGGGTGGCGGACGCCCTCTTCCAGGACACCAGCCGTGAGAAATCGTTCGATCAGGTCCAGGATGTTTCCATCGGCAAACACATTCCGCAGGCCGGTCATGATGACGTCGTGCGGGATGTTGTCGAAGAAGCCAGAGATGTCGGCGTCCAGGACGAACCTGTCGCCGGCTCTG
>JANMLE010001538.1:0-1689 GCA_031372385.1 Planctomycetota bacterium
GAATCGCGCGAGATCGTGCTGAGTGTCACCGCGGTAAAACCGGGGCGGGCGACGAACCGGGCGATCCTGTCCGGTGACGCCGGCATCCGCCAGGAACTCGAAACATCGATCGACATCGTGGGCGAACAACTGGTGCTGACCCGCTCCGGTCAGACCAAGATCTATGTCGATCGGCCCGTCCAGTTCACCAACAACGTGAAGAACGAGGGGAATGCGGCCGTCAAGAACGTGCGCATCGCCGAAGTCATTCCAGCCGGAATGGATTTCGTCGAAGCCTCGGATGGCGGACGCTTTGATCCTGTTCAACGCGCGATCTTCTGGGATCTCGGGGCATTGCCGCCGGGTGCGGAAGCGGCGGTCAGCAGCAAACTCGTGGCCCGTGCGGCGGGAACTCAACAGGCGTCGGTAACCGCCACCGGACCGGCTGGCAGCACGGCTGCGGTGAAGTCGGATGTGGATGTGGTCGGGCGACCGGAACTCCAGATCGAAACCGTCAGCCGCACCGGTGTCGTAGCGGTCGGAGACCGGCTGACTTCCAAGATCCAACTCAAGAACCACGGCAGCGCCGCCGCGAAGAATGTCACGCTGAGCATCCGCCTGCCACGGGAATTGAAGTTGATCGAGGTGCGCGGCGGACAGTACTCACTGCGGGATAACGTGATCGCGTTCGATGCGGTGGCGGCCATCGGCCCGAAAGAATTCGCCGCGTATGAACTGGTCATGGAGGCGGTTTCCGAAGCGGACGCCCAGATGAATTTGGAGATCTCGGCGGACCATCTCAGCAAGCCCGCGCGCCGCAGCGAAACGGTGCAGATCGCGGCCGAAGTCCGCTGATCGAGAACAATCATGACGTAGGACGGATTTCCAATCCGTCCTTAATTGGCATCGGACATCGCCGGACGGATTGGAAATCCGTCCTACGGTGAGCCGGGCTGCTTGCTTCCACCGCCGCGTCACTTCCACCATCACCGACCCGCCAGAGTCCGACGCTATGAGCACCGATTTTCGTTCGACCCTGGAAACATTTCCCAATCCGTATCCGCAGCGGGATTACTCGATCGAAACGATCTGTCCCGAGTTCACGTCGCTCTGCCCCAAGACCGGCCAGCCCGACTTCGGCACGCTGACGATCACGTATGTGCCCGACCGGTTGTGCTACGAATTGAAGTCGTTGAAGCTGTACCTGCAGATGTTCCGCAACCACGGCGCGTTCTACGAGCACGTGACCAACCTGATCCTCGACGATCTGGTCGCCGTGACGCAGCCCCGCTCGATGACGATCGTGGGGGCGTTCACTCCACGCGGCGGCATCCGCACCAACGTGACCGTGCAATACACGAAGCCGGCCATCTGATCAGCGGCATTGCTCATGTCTCGCGGGGGGTTCGTTTAACCCTGAGCCACCGGCGAAGGCGGAGCGGGTAGAAGTGTCCCTCTCCGCTGGAACTGTCGGCATGTGCATCGGTCCGCTGGCACCCGATGCCTTCGCCGGTGGCTCAGGGTTAAACGAAAACAGAGAGCCATCGCGCGGTGGTCGATCACCGGCGCACGCGGCGTTTTCCCACCGGCTCGCTTGGCCTGCGGCCGCGCTGGCGACTACAGTACCCGCCTCTGCGTGGATCGATCCCTTCTGGTAACCTGACGTGAGGTTTGGAATGCGAACGGCTCTGTGGGCGCTGGCGGTGTGCG
>JANMLE010000703.1:0-1213 GCA_031372385.1 Planctomycetota bacterium
GGTGGGGTCGCGCCGATTGCAGCTTTGCTGGGCGTCCGGCTTGTCGAACGCTTGTAACAACGGATACGGGACGACCCGCTTGTGAAACATGTAGACCGAACGGCGTCGTACGTCGGCCGAATCCTCAACCTTGGCCGGGTAGGGATCCTTCGTGTTGCGGGCGACGATCGCCTCCGAACTGATCGGTGGTTTGAAGCCGGGTCCGTACGGTTGCAGATTGAGCGTTCCGCTGACGGCCAGCATCGCATCCCGCAAGATTTCGGCCTCCAACCGCTGCGGACGCATCTTCCACAACAGCCGGTTGTCGGGATCGGACGTCACCGGCGCGCCGGGCGGTTGAGAAGAAGCGAGGGGGCCGCGAACAAGGTCGACTGAGCCTTCGCCCTCGCGGACACTTCGGGTTGGTGTGCTGGCCTGTTGATAGACGGCACTCGTCAGGATCAGGCGATGCAGTCGCTTCAGCTTCCAGCCGTGTTCGACCAGGTCGTGTGCCAGCCATTCGAGCAGTTCCGGATGCGTGGGCGGATCGGAACGGACGCCGAAGTCTCCGACCGAGTGGACCAATGCCCGGCCGAAATGATGCTGCCAGACTCGATTGACGATGACTCGGGCCACCAGCGCTCCCGCTCCCTGATCGACGTCGGTCATCCAGTCGGCCAGAGCCCGGCGCTGTGATGTGCTGGTCTTGTCGGTGCTGTTGTCGCGCGCCTGCTTCCAGTACTCGTCGGCGGACTTGTCGTGTGTCAGGACGGAGACGAAGCCGAGTCGCACCGGATGCCCGCGGTCGTAGAAGTCGCCGCGCCGGAAGAGCCAGGTCGGCTTCGGCTCGGGACCGGCATCGCGATACGCGACCACTTTCACTTTTGAAGCGAGTGTCACTTCGGCGCGCTCACCGCTGTGCAGCGCGCTCAGCATTCCGTAGTAGTCGCGCGCCGGGATCGCGTCGTACTTGTGATCGTGGCACCGCACGCAGCCGAGCGTCAGGCCGAGCATGCCGGTGCCGATCGTCGAGACGATGTCGTCCAATTCGTTGTACCGGTTGCGCAGCCGCTCGTCTTCCAGCAGGTTGTCACCGAGTGCCGCGAATGGTCCTGCGGTCAGAAAGCCGGTGGCCGCGACGGCCGCGGGATTCTCCGGTTCATAGTCATTCCCGGCGAGTTGCCAGCGGACGAATTGATCGAACGGCATGTCGTCGTTGAGCGCGCGGATCACG
>JANMLE010000713.1:0-1008 GCA_031372385.1 Planctomycetota bacterium
TCTCCTCTTCTATTTTGAACACGAATGGCGGAGACCCTGTTTTCCATTTGGCATCGAGCCATCCACGCCAAGGATCTTCTTTCGCCCCCCGCTGTTGAGGCAGCGTTTGTTGGTGGGTTAGAATCGCCGCGACTTCCGCCATGCCCTGCGGTTCGCCTTGTGGCGTAACAAGACTCGATTCAATCCCTTGGGGACCACCATGCTCAATCTGACCGGACGCGGAACAGCGCATACCTGTGACGGCCTGACGCGACGCGACTTCCTTCAAGCGGGATCACTCGGTGCCGTCGGCCTGAGCCTGGCGGACTTGGCGGCGATGGAAGCCCGCGCAGCCGCCGCCGGAAAGAAGCCGGGTAAGGACGACCGGTCGGTCATCATGATTTTCAATCTGGGGGCTCCCAGCCAGATCGACACCTGGGATCCGAAGCCGGAAGCTCCGCTCGAAATCCGGGGGCCGTTTCAACCGATCGCGACCAAGTCGCCCGAGATTCAGATCAGCGAGATCTTCCCGAAGCATGCGGAACTGGCGAATCACATTTCGTTCGTTCGCAGTTGCAACCACGGTTCCCCGGCCGTGCATGATGTCGGCTGGCAGATGATGCAAACCGGACGCTTCTTCACCGGCGGCTTGAACACTCCGCACGCCGGCAGCGTGGCCGCCTACCTGATGGGGCGCAAGACCGATCTGCCCCCGTTCGTCGTCCTGCCGGAACTGATGGGGTCCGGCGGCGGCAATTTGCCGAACGGCCAGGCGGGCGGATTCCTCGGCAAGGCGTTCGATCCCTTCGCGCTCAATGCCGACCCTTCCAAGCCCGACTTCGTCGTTCCGGACCTGCTGCCTCCCAAACAGATTGGCGAAGCGCGACTGGACCGCCGCCGCAAGTTGCGGGACATCGTCGACCAGACGGTCTCGGGATTCGAACAGACCGAGAACGCGCAGCTCTTGGACAGCAGCTTCCAATCGGCCTTTCGCATCATCACCAGCACGCAGGCGCGCGAGGCGTTCGA
>JANMLE010000760.1:0-10737 GCA_031372385.1 Planctomycetota bacterium
GGCAAACAGCCCGAAGTTGGGCAGCACCGGCAGCTTGTTGGAATCCCGCGTGGGGTAACCGAGTTCGTGACGCCGCAGACCCTCTTCACCGAGGATGTCGAAGCCGACGCCGCTGATCCGGCTGGCGGTTCCGCGGAAGCACTTGGTGATGACCTCGTCGCTGATTCCGACCGCTTCGAAGATCTGCGCCCCCTTGTAGCTTTGCAGTGTCGAGATCCCCATCTTGGCCATCACCTTGAGGATTCCCTGCTTGGTGGCCTTGCGATAGGCGGCGGTGATCTGCTCATGATTCCAGTCACCAGCCAGCTCCCCGTCGTCCTGCAATTGCCAGAGGGCTTCGAACGCCATGTAGGGGTTGACGGCATCGGCCCCGTAGCCGGTCAGCAGGCAGAAATGATGCACCTCGCGCGCTTCGCCCGTTTCGACGACGATGCCAATGCGAGTTCGCTCTTCATTGCGAACCAAGTGGTGATGCACGGCACCGGTGGCGAGCAGGGCGCTGACCGGCAGACGGTTCGCGCCGGCGAGTCGGTCTGAAAGAATGAGCAGGCTGTAGCCCTCTTCGATCGCCTGACTCGCTTCGCCGCAGACGCGGTCCAGCGCCCACTTCAAGCCGGCCGGTCCCTGCGATTTCGGATAGGTGATGTCGATCGACTTCGTGCGCCACCCGCGATAGTTCAGGTGCTTGATCGCCGCCAGTTCTTCGTTGGTCAGGATCGGGTGCGGCACGGCCAAGCGATGGCACTGCGCCTCGGTCGATTCGAGCACGTTTCCTTCGGGACCGATGTAACATTCCAGCGACATGATGACCTCTTCCCGCGTGCTGTCGATCGCGGGGTTGGTCACCTGGGCGAACAGTTGCTTGAAGTAGTCGTACAACAGACGCGGTTGGTCGCTCATGCAGGCCAGCGCGGTGTCGTCCCCCATCGAGCTGATCGGATCCTTCTTGGTGGTGATCATCGGGACGAGCATGAACTGCAGCGTTTCGGTGGTGTAGCCGAACGACTGCATGTGCTGCAGCAGTTCGTTGTTCACCCTTCGTTCCGGCGCTTCGACCTCGGGGAGTTCGCTTAACAGCAGCCGCTGGTTTTGCAGCCATTGCTTGTAGGGTCGACGGTTGGCGTAGTCCGCCTTCAGTTCCTCGTCGGGGATCAACCGGCCCTGCTGGAAGTCGACCAGGAACATCTTGCCGGGCTGCAACCGCCCCTTGATCTTCACGTTCGCGGGGTCGATATCGAGCACGCCGACTTCGCTGGCCATGATCACGCGGTCGTCGTGCGTCACGTAGTACCGGCTGGGACGCAGGCCGTTGCGATCGAGCGTCGCGCCGATGACCGTGCCGTCAGTGAATGACACCGAGGCCGGGCCGTCCCACGGCTCTTGCAGCGCCGAGTGATACTCGTAGAAGGCGCGCTTGTCTTCGGGCATCGAGTCGTGGTTCTGCCACGCTTCGGGAACCATCATCATCACCGCTTCCGGCAGGCTGCGGCCGGACATGACCAGCATTTCCAAAGCGTTGTCGAAGTTGCCCGAGTCCGAGCAGTACGGTTCGATCAGCGGGAACAGCTTCTTCAGGTCGTCGCCGAACAGATCGCTCTTCATCATCCCCTGCCGCGCGAACATCCAGTTGCCGTTTCCGCGCACGGTGTTGATTTCGCCGTTGTGGGCCATGTAACGCTGCGGATGAGCCCGGTCCCAACTGGGGAATGTGTTGGTCGAGAACCGGCTGTGGACCATCGCCAGGTGCGACGTGTAATCGGGATCCTGCAGGTCGGGAAAGAACGGCATGACCTGCTCGGACGTGAGCATTCCCTTGTAAATCAGCACCTTTGACGACAGTGAGCAGATGTAGAACTGCAGCGCCTGCGGCAGCTTCCCCTCACGGATCATGTGGCTGGCCCGCTTGCGGATGACGAACAACTGCCGTTCGAACGAGTCCTGGTCCGACCCCGGCTTCGCGCTCACAAACAGTTGCTCGAAGGCGGGCATGGCCGCCCGCGCGGAGGGGCCGATGTCGGCTCCGACCGGATCGTGCGGCACCTGACGCCAGCCGATCAGCGTCTGACCCTGTTCGGCGATCAGCTTGTTGACGGTCTCTTTCGCGGTCTTGCGCTGGTCGGGATCGGTGGGAAGGAACACCAGGCCCACACCATACTGACCAAGGCTCGGCAGGGCGGCGTTCAGATCTTTCCGGACCGCCTTGACGAGGAAGTCGTGCGGGATCGCCGTCAGAATCCCGGCCCCGTCGCCGGTGTTCGTTTCGCAACCGCAGGCACCGCGGTGGGCCATGTGCTTCAGCATGCGCAGCGCATCGTCGACGATCTGCCGCGACTTCTGACCCTTAATATGCGCGACAAAACCGACGCCGCACGAGTCGTGCTCGTTGGCCGGGTCGTACAGACCGTGAGCCTTGGGCGTGCCGTCGGAGTAAAACAGTTCGGGATGTCGGGTGAAGAGCGGTTCGGTCGGTCGAGATTCGGTCATGACGGTCGTCTCATTCATTGGGACTGCGGCGATTCATCACCGCTGCGGTAGTTGGTCAGGGCGCCGGGCTTTGGGGTGTCACGTGGTTGTGGCGGCGTTTCAATGGGACGGATGGGACGAATGCGACTGATGGGACCACGTCAACCAGCCGGGAGTGATCGCGGCTGATCCTGCGATCATTACTTTTCAGTCCTATAAATCCTATTCGTCCCATCCGTCCCATTCATTCCCCGACAACGCCCGGTCAACATCGGGGGACAAGGTCGTTCTCACTTGGGCACGGAGGGGACGGCTGCGGCATCCGTGGCCAAGTTGTTGGAGCCGGCGGCATCATGCGGAGTGCCGGGTCGGGAGAACGTCTCCGGATCTTGGTGCAGCAATTCCAGAAAGCGGCTGATCGCCGTCGTGAACGGCTTCGTCCGCTTGTAGACGATATCGAGGCGGCGGACCCACGCGACATCTTTCAGTTCGATCGCAACCAGCGAACCGATTTCCAATTCGCGGCGGACGGTCGCGATCGGCAACAGTCCGATCCCCGAGCCCACTTCCACCGCGCGCTTGATGTTCTCGATGTTGTCGAACGCATGGACCACGTTGACCGAGACCTTCGCCTGTTTCAGCCAGCGGTCGATCTCCTGGCGCATCCGCAGTTCCGCTGTGAACCCGACCAGCGATTCGCCATCGAGTTCGCTGACTTGCAATGTCGTGCGGCCGGACAACCGATGCTGGGGTGACACGACCACCACAATCGACTGGTCCTGCCACGTCTCGCAAATCAGGTCGGCCCGCCGGGGTGCGAACGACATCAAACCCAAGTCCACTTCCTCGTTCGACACCCGCTGCAGAACTTCTTCCGGATGAAGGTACTGCAAGTCCAGGGCGGCGTCGGGATACAGCCGCTCGAACTCTTTCACGTAGCAATCGATCTGGAGCAGCCCGACCGAATAGATCGCGGCGACCCGCACCGGCCCGACGACCTTGTCGCGGCGCTGCAGGATCCGATCTTCCAGCCGGCGGTAGTCGTCGAGCAGCTCGCGGCAACCGTCGTAATAGATTCTTCCCTCGGGAGTTAAATCCAAAGGCCGGACGGCGCGGTTGAGCAGTTCGCATCCCAGTTGTTCTTCGAGGGCCTTCACGATTTCGCTGGCGGCCGGCTGAGAAATGCCATGCGCTTTGGCCGCCTTGGAGAAGCTTCCGAGGCTGGCAATTTCGCAAAACAGCTCAAGATCGCGGAGGTTCATCGGATCGAAGGTATCTGACTGAGAGATAGAGACGGTGGGACAGTATCGCCAAAAACGATGCGGATGGTAACGGCCGAGACTCGGGGAAGTCAACGACACGCCGCGGAAAATGGGGTCGCGGAAGGCAATGTCGTTGCCACTTCCTGGTTCTCAGTCAAATCAGTTGACGGCCAGTTCGGCGCGGGTCTCCCGACCCCGCCGAAACGCCAGACCGAAGGTCTCCGCTACGAGTTTCAACACAGATGGCGGAGAACTCCGGCATTCGGCAGGAAATCCGTCCTACGTCATTGGTGGTTGATCTCCCGCGGATTGCCTCACAACTTTCGTGGGCGACCACGAAGGAAACTGTGTTGTCCGAACGACGTCGATCAGACCGCCGGCCAAACCGCGGATTTCGCGGATGACGCGGATTGTCGGGCTCCGTGGGTGTCGTTGGATTCAAACGCACGCATCGCCCGGTTGACCCCGCCGGATTGGGGTCTTAGAGTTCTCCGTCATGACGATTCACCCACAACCCCGATTGTCTGGCGGCGACTCCACCTTGAATTCCAGTGTCAATGACGGATCGGTCACTCCTCCACGGATGACCCTGATGGCGGGGCCGGGTCGCGATGGGTCGGGGTCGCGCAAGCCGACGTCCCCCGGCGGGGGTTCCAAACGCCCCGAGCGGGGTCAGTCGACGAACCTGTTCTGGTTCATGATGATCGCACTGATCCTGGGAATCATCGCGTTCGGGTTCTCGACCAGTTGGCGTCCCGAATCAATGACATTCAGCGAATTCGAGTCGCGGGTCTCAACCGGAACACTGGGGCCCAACAACGTCTACGAACTGACGATCGGATTGAAGGGGATCACCTTTCAGGATGCGCCAAAGTCGGCTTCTTCCAGCAAGGCACCGAAGCAGTACACGGTTTCAGTGGTCGCCATGCAGGCAGAAAATGAAAGCAAGCTGACAACGCTGCTGAAGGAAGCGAAGATCCCCTGGAAGTACGAAGACGCGCAGTCCCCCTGGCGCGACATTCTGTTCCTCTCGATCTTCGCGCTGCTGTGTCTCGGGTTCCTGTTCGTCGCGCTGCGCCGCATGGGCGGGCCGGGTTCGGCGATCGCCTTCAGCCGCAGCCGCGGCAAGCTGTATGTCCAAGAAGAGCTCGGCATCACCTTCAACGATGTGGCCGGCATTGATGAGGCGGTCGAGGAACTGCGCGAGATCGTCGAGTTTCTCCGCACCCCGGCCAAGTACCAGGCGCTCGGTGGACGCATCCCGCGCGGCGTCCTGTTGGTTGGACCCCCGGGAACCGGCAAGACGCTGCTGGCCAAGGCGGTTGCGGGCGAGGCGGGCGTGCCGTTCTTCGGGCTGTCCGGTTCGGACTTCGTCGAGTTGTTCGTCGGCGTCGGCGCGGCGCGCGTCCGCGACATGTTTCAACAGGCGGGGCAGCGTTCGCCAGCCATCATCTTCATCGATGAACTGGACGCGATCGGCAAGGTCCGCAGCCACGGATCGCCTGGTGGTGGCGAAGAACGTGACCAGACGTTGAACGCCCTGCTGGTTGAAATGGACGGCTTCAGCTCGGACCAGAGTGTCATCGTGCTGGGGGCGACCAATCGTCCGGAGACACTCGATCCGGCGCTGATGCGACCGGGACGGTTCGACCGGCACATCCTGGTCGACCGGCCGGACATCCGCGGGCGCGAGGCCATTCTGAAAGTTCACGCCGCCAAGGTGAAGATGGACGACAGCGTGAATTTGAAGCACATCGCCAAGCTGACGGTCGGCTTCGTCGGTGCGGATCTGGCGAACCTGGTCAACGAAGCGGCACTGCTGGCGGCCCGGAACAACAAAAAAGCGGTGACGAACGCGGAGTTCGAAGAGGGTTTTGATCGCGTGGTGGCGGGGCTGGAAAAGACCGCGCGCGTCATGCCGGAAGAAGTCAAACAGCGCGTGGCCTGGCACGAAGTCGGGCACACTCTCGTCGCCTGTTCACTGCCGCATGTCGATCCCGTTCACAAGGTCTCGATCATCCCGCGCGGCATGGGCGCACTCGGTTACACCATGCATCGGCCCGAAGAAGACCGCCAATTGGCGACGAAGACCGAGTTGTTCAATCGGATCTGCGTGCTGCTGGGAGGCATCGCGGCGGAAGACGTCATCTATCAGGAATGCTCGACAGGGGCGTCCAACGATCTCCAGCGCGCGACCGACATGGCCCGCCGGATGGTCACCGAGTTTGGCATGAGTCCCAAGCTCGGCCGCGTGCATTACAGCGAATCCCGCAGCAGTCCGTTCATGGCGGGCGGCGGAGGAACTTCGGACTATTCGCACAGCGAAGAGACGATCCGCGAGATCGATCTGGAAGTGAGGCGGATCATCGATTCGGCCTACGACATCGCGAACGAGATCCTGTCGACGCGCCGGCCAGTGATGGAGCATCTGACCCGCGAACTGCTCGAGCGCGAGACGATCGAGGCACCACGGCTGCAGGTGATTCTCGACCTATACAAGACCGGCCTGCAGATCAAGCCGGGAACGAACGTCGAGCCGATCGCCTCGCCCACACCAACACCAGACGCGGAACCGCGCGATGCCGACAGCCACGGCGACTCAGCCCATACTGGTTGACTCATCACGTCCGCCGGTCTTGCCACGCCGTCGTAGCATCGACGCGAAAAAACTCTGCATCCATCGCAGATCGTCCGGTTGGACGAACGACAGCCAGCCGACCAGCATGATCCAGTGGAACAGAAACAGGTGAATGGCGTAGTCGCACGACAGGTGAAACGCCAGCACCAGACCGAGGGCGAGTCGGCGGGTTGGCGCGAACCAGATCAACACGGGAATCGCGAACTCCAGTCCCATCGTCGACCACGTCAGTCCGCGGACGATCCACGGTGTCTGAACGATGAATGGCGGAATCGGGAACCGCCCCCAGTACTCATCCAGCCGCGTCACGTAGTAGAGCGCCGTTCCGTCGCGCCAGGGTGCGCCGAGCAGCTTGCTCCACGCCGACGAGAAGTACAGCATCGTCATTTCGAGCTGCAACAGCCGAACGGCCCAGACATCCGCGACGGATGGCAACGGTGTGGCCCCTGTGCGAGTGCGCAGCAGGCGGTCCATCGACCACGCCGCCTCGAGCGGCATGAAGATCAGCAGGAAGCCGACGATGCGGAACAGCGTGTCTTCCCCTTCAAACACCAGGCTGTTGCGGTGCTGGAACGAGACCAGCCAGACAAAACAGCACGCGGCCTGCAAGCGGGGCTTCCACCCGACCAGCAGCGCGAGAAGTTGGGCGACGAACAGACCGTAGACAACCCGCAGCGTCGTCGAATCGGTCGGCAGAATCTGAAACAGCGTCAGGCAGCGGGAATCGATCATCTTCCGCGACGCCGCCAGCGTCACGACACCGTCGTCGGAAAACCACCGGTCGAGATCGGGCCACCAGCAGAGCACGTTCACCAGCATCAAACCCGCGTAGCCGATCCGCAACGCGGCGACCGTGCGGACATCGATCGGCGCGTGGAAGAACTCACGCGCCGCGTCGCGCCATTCGGTCAGCACGGCTGACGATGATGACGACTGTGATCGGATCGGGGATGTCATCGATAGACCAGCGTAAAGAACATTCGCTCCTGGTCGAACGGGGCGGGATCGGTTGTCGGCGGCCAGATGTCACCCGGTGGCGGAATGTCGCCCCACCTGATCGATAACTCGACCCGTTCCGGCAGCCGGTCCGGACTTTCCCGGCGAACCAGCGATTGGGCGAATCCAGTCCACGCGGCGCTGTTCTCAGCCTCCGGAATCTTTTCGAGGAACTCCGACTCGCGATGTCTGACGAACCTCTGCCACACAGTTTGGGACCGCCAGTCGGGTGAATTCCAGACGCGGTGCGTTCCGTCCGCATAGGACATGTCGGCCCGCAGCCGGTGATTTCTGCTGTCGGGAATCGGGGCGAACAGGCCCCATGTCCCCTGCCAAAGCCCGGTCGTATTGAGCAGCGGTCGCATCAGTTGCCGGACCGGGTCCGGAGTGCAGGGCAGCATGTCGAGTGCGAACACCAGCAGCAGGATCGTGATGAACCCATCGACCAGCCGCCGCCGGAATCGGAACGGTCGCGGATCAGATCGTGCAGTGGCAACAGGCGTCATGGGGGACAACACTCACCGGCAATCACATCGCTTTCGGACCAGGCGGATTGAGCGGACACTTTAACAGATCCGGACGAGGGATCACTCAATTGAACCCGACTCACCACAACACTTCGTTTCACCCGGAGCCAACGGCGACGGCAGACGTGGGAAAGGATGGACGGCTTTCAGCGATCGGCTGTTCGGCTTTCGGCCGCTCAGCTTTCGGCTCTTCGGCTGATTGCTGAAAGCTGACTAGCTGACCAGCCGACCCGTCACTTCATCTCCTCCCGTTGCGGAACGACGTCTGACGCCGCTCGCCATCGCCGTTGGCTCCGGGTTAAACGAGGATATGATCCGACTCACCGACTGCTCGCACGCCCCGATTGCAGCGGCTTGACCATCGCTGCGCGGGGCCTGTATCGTGTCGCCCCGCTGCTCTTGAACTCTCCCCGTCCCCTGAGGTGCCTCATGAAATCCGCTTCATTCCGTCAGCCCATCGCGTGGCTGTTCACTCTGCTGGCCGCCTGCTTTCTGGGGTGTGACGCGAGTGTTCCAAATAAGAAGTCCGGGTCGGCAACCACGCCGGCCGGTCCGGCTTCGACGACGGTCAAGCCGGCCGGTGCCGTCAAACGCATCGTCGTTCTCACCAACGGAGATTCTCCGTATTGGGATGCGTGCCGCGCGGGACTGAATGCCGCCGGCAGTGAGCTGAAGTTGGCCGACGACGGCTTGAAGGCGGTGCTCGACGTGAACGACGGCACGCCGCAGGGCCAGTTGCAGAAGTTGCAACAGTATGGCACCCAGAGTGACATCGCCGCTGTCGGAGTCTCGGCGATTGATGCGAACAATGCGGCGGTCGCCGATGAACTGCGCTCGTTGCAGAAGAAGGGAATCAAGGTGCTGACGATCGACTCGGACCTGGACCGCGCCAAGTTTTCGGACGCCCGGTTCGCGTTCATCGGCACCGACAACCTGACGGGCGGCAAGGTGCTGGGGAAATGTGCCAAGGGGTTGCGGCCCGATGGCGGCGAGTACGTCACGTTCGTCGGTCGAACCGGGGCGCAGAACGCGATCGAACGGATCGGCGGCTTTGCCGACGGGGTGGGCAAGTCGTTTGTCTCGAAGGACACGATGGCCGACGACACCAACAAGGCGGCCGCGCGCGAGAACGTCCGCAATGCGATCCGCAATCACGCGGGTCTGAACGTGCTGGTCGGCATCTGGTCCTACAACGCCCCGGCGATCGTCGACGTGGTGAAAGAAGTGGACCGCCGCAAGGACTTCACCATCGTCGTGTTTGACGCCGAACCGGATGCCATCACGGCGATGAAGGATGGTCAGATTGACGCGATGGTCGTGCAGAACCCGTTCGACATGGGTTATCAGGGAGTCCGGTTGCTGCAGGCCCTGATCAAGGACGACAAGGAGACCGTGGCCAAGATGCTGCCCAATCACGGCGAGAAAGACGGCGACATCTACGACACCGGCCTGAAGGTCGTGGTTCCGAACGCCGATTCGCCGCTGACGGCCGACCAGTTCGACAAGAGCGTCGAGTTCCTCGATCTCGCGACGTTTCAGAAATGGATGGCCAAGTACGGGTTGACCGGTTCGTGAACCGACCGACCAGATTTGGACTTCGGCCATTCATTGCCGCTCTCTTTTCAGCGACCATCCCAGGCAAGTCGACCGGGCCGACAATCAGAGAAATGACGGATCGGCGCATCAATAACTGTCCGGATTTCAGAGTGGTAGTCCGGACGCCTTCGTCCGGACGAGGGCGTCCGGACTACAGGATTTTCCGTCGATGACTGACCCCGCTTTCTCCGCCAGTCGATTCTGGCGACGGCACGAATTCGCCCTGCTAATGGCAGTGTTTGTCGTGCTGATCCTGACCACGCTCGTCGACAAGAACCACAACTACCTCACGCAATGGCGGCAAAGCTCGATCAATCTGTCGCGGCAGACGGCGTTGTTGTCGTTGTATGCGCTCGGTGCCGCGGTGGTGATCATCGCCGGGGGGATCGATCTCTCGACCGGGTCCGTCGTCGCGTTCAGCGGAACGATCTGCGCCACGCTCATGCTGTTGCTCGCACCCGAAGCGGTGGAACACTCCGAACCGGTCGGCTCGGCCGTGATTGCCATCGCGATCACGGGAACACTGCTGGCCGGGCTGTTGATTGGCAGCCTGCACGCGTGGCTGATCACCGAGGTCGGGCTGCCGCCGTTTGTGGCCACGCTGGGAACGTTGGTCGGTCTGCGGAGTCTCAGCCGCGCGATCGTCGAATCGGTGACGCACTCCGTGCTCGGCGGCGCCAAGACACAGATCAACATCGCCGACAAGTCATTCCGCGACCTGTGCGGCGCAGCGGCCGACACCACCTGGCATCTGGTGGTGCTCGTCCTGTTCGTGGGGCTGCTGCTGTGGCTGTTGCTTGGCAAGACCGTCACCGGCCGGCACCTGTATGCGCTGGGTGGCAACGAACAGGCGGCCCGGCTGAGCGGAATTCAGACCAACAGATTGAAGTGGCTGGCCTATTGCATCAGCGCGGTTCTGTCGTCGCTGGCGGGGATTCTGTATGTCGGGCAGCTCAGCGTCGCCGATCCCCAAACGTCGGGCCGCGGCTATGAGTTGAATGCGATCGCCGCCGCGGTCGTCGGCGGTTGCAGTCTGCAGGGGGGCGTGGGAACAATCCCCGGCACGCTGCTCGGCGCGTTGTTCCTGCGGGTCGTCATCGACGGCGTGGCGAATGTCATCAAGACGGGGGCCGACGTTTACGAGGGCTTGATCGTCGGCGTCCTGGTCGTCTTCGCGGTGACGTTCACCCGATCGTCGACCGAGGCTGCGGCACCGCGACGCTTGTTTGCCGGAGCGCTCGGCTGGGTGACGGTC
>JANMLE010000804.1:0-3873 GCA_031372385.1 Planctomycetota bacterium
CGGTGATGTCGCGGGTCCGATGTTTCGTGGCGGCGGCTTTGCTGTCATCATTTGTTCTCCACGCCGAGGGAGCAGAGCCGAAGCGGTTGACGACGGATGGCCGCGTCAAGCGCGATCCGGTGTTCCTCGGTCCCTCTGGCAAGAGCCTTGTATATACGCTGCTCGAGAAGCCGACCCAGCTTCGATTGATGAAGCTCAGCCTTCCCGACGGACAGCCGGAACCGCTGCATCCCTCCGAGACGCGCAGCGAGTTCGAACCGGCCGCGTCATTGGATGGGCGGTTCGTTTCGTTCGTTCAGAACCGGGGCAATCTCAGCCTGGCACTGGTGATTGAAGATCTTCAAGGAAGCCCGTCGGCGGACGTTCCACCGGGTGGCGGATTCTCGGGCATGCACAGTCCGGCGTTTTCCCCCGACGGCTTGAGCGTGCTGTTCAGCTATCCCGAGGAGGGACGACAATCCATCTTTGCAGTGGACATGCAGGGGAAGAATCGCCGGACGATTGTCGATTCCATCGGGATCAACAACTGGCCGCACTTCTCGCCCGACGGCCGGCAGATCGTGTTCAGTTCCAGCCGCGATGATGACTTTGAGATTTACGTGGTGCAGGCGGATGGATCGGGGGCGCGGCGGCTGACCACCAGTCCCCGGCAGGACATCCGGCCCCGATTCTCCCCGGACGGCAAACGGATCGCGTTCACCAGCAACCGCGATGGGAACTACGAGGTCTGCGTGATGAACGCCGATGGTTCAAACCTGGTGCGGGTCACGGAACATCCCGAGCAGGACGATTACCCGGCGTGGCATCCCGACGGCCAGCATCTGGTGGTGGTCAGCGAACGACAGGGCCGGCATGACCTGTACCTGGTCGACGCACCGTGATACGACCCGCTACTGGTCGAACAACGTTCATTTGCCCCGTAGCACGGACGCCTCGTCCGTGCGGAAACTCCGATATTGATGGACGCACGGACGAGGCGTCCGTGCTACAGCAACCCGGCAAATCAACGTTGTTCGACCGGCTACTTGATCCCCAAGCTGACCGCCGCTTCCTTCAATCGATTTTCCAGATTCCTCTCGGACGAGGATTCCTTGGACAGGTCGCCGTTCATCATGCGGGGAAGTTCATCGCGAGCCGCCCAGAGCAGCGCCTGCTTGGCGGGATAGCGGTTGCTGGCGGTGTTCTTCAAATCCATCGTGACTTCCTCGGAGACCTTCTTGGCTTCGGCCGTGAGCGCGGTGAAATCTTTGGAACCGGACTTTCGCGCCGAGCGCACGTCATCCAGAACCTTCTTGATGACGTGATACCGTTCAATGTCTTTGCCGGAACTAATTGGCAGCAGGTAGAAGCCGCCCACCAGCAGCAGCAACACTGCGACTGCGGCGATGCCGGCGACGGCTGTTTGATTCCCCATCAAGGCTTCCAGCGAGATTCCGGACGATTTGGAATGCTTGGCCGCAGATTTCGAGGGAATTGACACGGGACGAGATTTGGCCGCAGCGGAGAAGCTGCTGTTCGAACCATACGACGAGGGGGCGGGTCGCGGCTCGGACGGCACGACGGGCCGACGCACTTCTTCGGTCACGGCGACCGACGCCGGAATCGCTGCGGGTTTGGCGGGCATCTCCTTCGGCACGACAGGCATGGAAGCCGGCGTCGGCTTGTTCGGTTCGACGGTTGCGATTTGCTCTTTCGACAAGTGAGGCTCTTTGGCTGCGACACCAGCCGTGACCGCAGTCTCTTTGGGGACCGGCGGCTTCGCGGTCTCGACCGCAGCGACGCTCGCGGCGGCGACATTGGCGGCCGCCGCCGCGGCCTTCGCTTGCGCTGCCCCCAACGCTTCCCTCGCCGAGGCCATCATCGTGATGGCACTGATCAGTCCCGGCACATTGGCGACCGGGGCATACTGTCCATACATGCCATTCTTCACGAAGTCCGTGGGCTGAAGCCGTCCGGTCATGGACAACTCGTAGATTTGCACAAACCCCATCGGACCGTACTCAGCGCCGCCGATCCATCCCCACCACGCGGGATCGACATTGGGAGCGAGAGCCCACGCCACCAACCCCTTGGCAGATTGGTCGGCCGTGACGTACGCCGCCTGAGACTGGGCCAAGTCCGCATTCGCCGCCGTAGCGGCGGCAATCAGATTCTGCGTTGCTGCTGCGGTCGACGTTGAAGCAGTGGCCGTTGAACCGGCGGTCGCCGACGTGGCTGTGGGGACCGGTGTGGCAACCGCAGCGGCAGGTGTCGGCTGTGCCACGGGCTTTGACGGTGGCTTCGATTCGGAAGTCGATGGCCCCTGATACGGCAACACGGCCACCAGCCGTCCGATCGAACCGACGCGCCGCCACTTGCCCGTGGCACCAAGTCTGACTTCGTCGTCCGCGGACAACTGGCCCTGCTCGGCATACCCCACGATTTCTTCCAGTGGGAGCGGCCCCAGTTCCTGGCCGAAAGCCTTGCAGTACCAATCGTCGGCACCGGCATGACTGCTCGAAGCCGTTGGGGCCGTCATCACGGCGCGAACAGACAGGATCGCCGAGCCCCCCGATGTGAGCCCCAGTTCGCCGACCGAAGCCGCTGTCACCCAATCTGGGGAACCGGCGTCGCGAACTTCGTCGTCCGCCGAAATCGACCCCAGTTCCGCCAGCTCTTTCAGCTCACCAAACGCCACGGGACCGAAGTCCTGCCCGAACATCCGATAGAACCATTGGTCCGCCATGCGCCGTCCTCACCCAGAATTGGCCGTGTCGGGGATTGGTGCCTGTTGACGGGGCACCGCCGAAACATTCAGGATCTCGCTCAACCGCGGAAACAATACAAAACAATCCCGGTCAATTCGAGGAACCGAAAGCCGGCTGATGTGACCGTCCGCATCGATTGAACCGCGTGGGCATCGATCGGGCTGCGATTCGGCTGAAGAACGCGTGGAGGGCAACGGACTGTGCCTGATCAGTTTCCGGCAGTTGCTCGTTGCGTCGCAACGCGAACGCTGTCCGCTCGCCCTCAGTTCGACAGTCCTCCTCATTCGCGCTCCCTTTGATTCGCGCGGCAATCGATTTGGTCCGCGCGAATCAAAAGGAGCGCGAATGAGGAGGCGAAGCGGTGATGTCCAAGCCCGGAACTGCGGTCAACGGTTGCCTCGCAATGCGCGACTCTCGGACGTTGTTGATGCACCCGCCCCCAAGCATCCTGCTTGCCAGCGATTGCTGTTGGAGAACGGGCAAGCCAAAGGCTGACATCACGCTTTGCACACGCGGTGACGACCCAAACGTCACGATCCAATCTGGCGGAGTCGCCCGAGTCTCAAGCCCTTCGAAGCGAACAGATCACACGTCGAAGCCTCGCACAGCCAGTTCAATTCGTCGGGTCGAGTCGCCGCCAGTGGGTCGAACCACTCATCCGATTCCGGCCGCGCATCGACACCGGGGACTGCCGCGGGATGCAAACCAATCTCCGTGCAGCCAACAGGACTGGAGAAGTCGAGGAACCGTCGCAGCGTGGCACGAGTCACCCGGCCCGCGTGTGCCGTCCCGAAAAACCGCGTTGGTGCGACAAGCCCCGCGTCGGCCGACAGCCGCTGAAACCGTCGGGCGTAATGTCGCTTGATCAGTGCCACCGCGAATGACCCGATGCGCCCTTCGATCAGAATCGTCCGCATCAGATGGGACTCGCGCGCGACCCGGACAATTCGAATCGAATACTTCTTCGCCAGCGCCGGCATCAGTTCCGCCACGCCCGGCATCAGCTCGACGTACTGGTGGCCATTCAGGTGAGTCGGCTGGAGACCACAGTCGACCAGTCGTTCGATCTGTATCTGCAACTCCGCGCGAACACCGTCGCGAAACCGGGAGCCCGCGGTTCGCAGCC
>JANMLE010000877.1:0-1460 GCA_031372385.1 Planctomycetota bacterium
ACGATCTTGTAGATGTACTCGCGGGGTTCCTTCTGGATGGTTCCCTTGTCCGGACCCTGAGTCACTGTACGGTTTGAATAACGGAAGATCCGCACGTCCCCCACGCGCTTCAGTTCAAAGTCGGAGGTGTGGGAATGCAGCACATTCCCCTTGTGGTCGTAGGCGGTGACGACCGACTTCCGATCCCGTTCGGATTTGACGACGGTCACCACGTTTCCCTGGGCGTCGCGCACTTCGGTTTCCCAAGTCCCTTCGAGCCGGCGGTAATCCTCTTTCAATCCTTCGTCATCCGGTTCGGCCCGCAGTCCGCTTCGCATCCCCACCAGCAGCACGCCCGCTACGACGACCATTAGGCCGAACAAGACTTTCCTTCGCATCGCCGGACTCCCACCTTGAAATCCCGTTTCGTTCCCCACGCTTCGTTCGCCGAAGCGGTAGCTTTATACTTCCGGCCAAAATCACCCGCCACTCACCCTGCGAAACGCCATGCACGACCAAGCCGATGTTGATGCGAAACCGATCCAAAGCTCCCCCGTCCTGCAGGGCGAGCGGGTGGCATTCACCGGCACACTGGCGTCGATGACGCACCGCCACGCGATGGATCTGGTCGAGCAGCACGGCGGGCAGTCGTCGCAGCATGTCAGCCATCAAACCACCCTGCTGGTGGTGGGTGAAGAAGGATGGCCCCTCGAGGCGGATGGACGGATCTCGGTCAAACTCGACCAGGCCCGGCAACTGCACGACAAGGGCGAGCCGGTCCGGATTCTGTCCGAGTCCGAATGGTTGACGCTGCTCAACGTTGAACCGCAGGAACGGCGGCAGCTTCAGCTCTACACCCCCGCCATGCTCAGCCAGTTGCTGAACATCTCGGTCCACGAGATCCGCCGCTGGGAACGGGCCGGGTTGATCAAGGCGGCGAAGAAGGTGTTCCGCCTGTCGTACTTCGACTTTCAGGAAGTGACCGGAGCGCGGCGGTTGTACGAGCTCGCCCAATCAGGCGTGAAGCTCGACGAATTGGCGGCGGGATTGGAACGGCTGAGAACCATCCTGCCGAACATCGACCGGCCGCTGGCTCAACTGGACGTCCTCGTCCGCGGCCGGCACCTCGTCTATCGCGATGCCGCCGGACTGATCGAACCCTCGACCGGCCAGCGCGTCTTCGACTTCGACGTGCCTCCCCCGCCCTGCCCTGACGAACCGGACACGATTCCGATGCGGCCGATCACCGCTGCGGTTCCGCCATCCAGCGAAGCTCACGACACGGTGAACCGCCGCGAATGGAACGCCAGCGATTGGTTCCAGGAAGGCTGCCGTCTGGCCGAGGAGAACGAAATTGACGCCGCGATCGAAGCCTTCCGACTGGCGCTCATCGACGATCCGCTCAACCCCGCGCACCACTTTCACCTGGCCGACGTGTTGTATCGGCAGGGGCATCCGGAGTCGGCGATCGAACGGTTCTA
>JANMLE010000884.1:0-5499 GCA_031372385.1 Planctomycetota bacterium
GGGACCGGAATGTGACCACCAATTAACGACTGCACCCTTCCCCAAGAGCGCGTTTGAATTGTTGTCGGCAGACTCAGGCGGCATACTTCCCCACGACTGTTTGCCGTCGGCACGTTGCTGTCGACATGCCGCTCTTTGAAGTCCTTCTGCGAGACTGCCGCCATGCTCCGACCCTCGTTGATTTGCCTGTGGTCCTGCGTCGTTCTGACCTGCGCCGCAGTGGCCGGTGCCGAAGACCCGGTGGTTCACAAGTTCGAGCGGCAGCAGCTCACCGACGTCTACTTCTCCGAAGGGGCCAACTTCGGCGACATCAATAAAGATGGCAAGCCCGATGTCGTCCACGGGCCGCTGTGGTTCGAGGGGCCGGAGTTCACGAAGTCGCACGAAATCTACGACCCGAAGCCGCAGAACCGCGACGGATACTCGAGCAACTTCTTCACGTGGGTCTACGACTTCAACGGCGACGGCTGGAACGATCTGGTCAGCGTCGGGCTGCCCGGTTCTCCGGCGAAGCTCTATGTGAATCCCGGCCAGACGGTCGCCGACGCCCCTCACTGGCCGATGCGCGAAGTGTTCGCCGGCGTCGGGAATGAGTCGCCTCAATTCATGAACCTCGTCGGCAGCGAGCAGCCCGAGTTGGTCTGCAATCACGGCGGCCAGTTCGGCTTCGCGACGTTCGACGTGACGAAGCCCGATCAGCCGTGGGTCTGGCACGCGATCTCGGAGAACGTCGGCGAGTATCCGTTCGGACACGGACTCGGCGTCGGCGACATCAACGGCGACGGCCGGCAGGACGTCATCTGGAAGGGAGGCTGGTACGAGCAGCCGAAGTCGGTCGAAGGCGATCCGCTCTGGACGAGTCACAAGTTCCAATTCGCCGGGCCGGGCGGTGCCGACATGTTTGCCTACGACGTGGATGGCGACGGCGACAACGATGTCATCACCAGTCTGGCCGCTCACACGTATGGACTGGCGTGGTTCGAGCAAACCGGTTCTCCGGTTCGGGGCGCTGCGGAAAAAAGCGGAGAGAAACAGCGATCAGCGATCAGCCAGTCGGCGATCAGCAAGTCGGCCAACAGCCAGGAAGCCGACAGCCGATCGGCTGATCAGCCGAAAGCTGATTCACCCACTTTCAAAAAGCATGTCATCGTCGGCGACAAGGCCGAAGACAATCCGTACGGCGTCCTCTTCACCGAGCCGCACGCGGTGGCTCTGGTCGACATGGACGGAGACGGACTGAAGGACATCATCACGGGCAAGACCTACTGGTCGCATCACCGCCAATCGCCGATGTGGGACGCGGGAGCGGTCGTCTACTGGTTCAAGCTCGTTCGGCGCGGGTCTCCTGACCCCGCCGGAAGACCGACCGAAGGTCTCCCGAAATCGGGGAGCGGCAAGAAAAATACGGGAGACCTGCGGTCGGGCGATGTGCGGGGTCAGGAGACCCGCGCACAACAATCGGTAACCCGCCCACAACAGATCGACTGGGTTCCGTATCTCGCCGACAACGAATCAGGCATCGGTCGGCAACTGAGTGTCGGGGACATCGATGGCGACAAGCTGCCGGACATCGTGGTCGGCGGGATGAAGGGGGCTCACGTCCTGCGACACAAAATCGCCAAGGTGAGCGAGCAGGAATTCCAAGCGGCTCAACCGAAGAAGGTCGTTGCTGCTGCCGAGGGTCTGTCTCCGCAAGAGGCCGCCGCCGCAATGACGGTTCCCGAGGGATTCAAAGTTCAACTCGCAGCGGGCGAGCCGCTCGTGCATCAGCCGATCGCGTTCACGATCGACCCGCGCGGCCGCCTCTGGGTGGCGGAGGCTCACACCTATCCCAACCGCGCGAAGGACGGTGAGGGGAAGGACAAGATCATCATCCTCGAAGACACCGATGGCGATGGCACGTTTGAAAAGCGGAAGGTCTTCATCGAGGGACTGAACCTCGTCAGCGGACTGGAACTCGGCTTCGGCGGCGTCTGGGTTGGAGCGGCGCCGTACTTGATGTTCATCCCGGATCGGGACGGAGACGACGTGCCGGATGGTCCGCAAACAGTAACTCGCGGGCGCAGAATTGATGAGGTCATCGCCGAACGCATCGAATACGCCCTTTCAAAGAGCAACATGAAGTATGACATTGCGATCGGACTCGATGGAGGTCGCTGCACTCTCGACGGTGATGTGGAGAGTTCACGCACAGCGGCACTCGTGTGTGCTGTCGCGCTGACCGTCCCGGAGGTCCAAAATGTCATCAGCCAACTCACTATCAACGGCAAAGCACCGGCGGAACCGATCACGCCGCTTTACCAATTCCCAAAGGACGTCCCACCCGGCGCGACCGTGCTCCTCGACGGCTTCGGCTGGCAGGACACGCATGAAGTGCTGAACGCCTTCATCTGGGGACCGGACGGCTGGCTGTATGGCTGTCATGGCGTGTTCACGCATTCGAAAGTCGGCAAGCCGGGGACGAAGGACGAGGACCGGCAGGGCCTGAACGCGGGTGTCTGGCGCTACCACCCGACGAAGCATCTGTTCGAGGTCTTCGCGCACGGGACGAGCAACCCGTGGGGCGTCGATTTCGACGATCACGGGCAAGCCTTCATCACGGCGTGCGTCATCCCGCACCTGTGGCACATGGTCCAGGGAGGCCGCTATCACCGACAGGGTGGCCAGCACTTCAACCCGCACACGTTTGAAGACATCAAGACGATCGCCGATCACCTGCACTACGTCGGGAAAATTCAGGACCATGCGTGGTGGGGCCACGAGCCTCACGCTCCGACCGACACGCTGGCGGCGGGAGGCGGACACGCTCACTGCGGCGCGATGATCTATCTCGGCGACAACTTTCCGCCCGAGTACCGCAACCAGATCTTCATGGACAACGTCCACGGCAACCGGATCAACGTCTGCCGGTTCGACCGCAACGGCTCGGGCTTCATCGGTCGTCGCGCCCCCGACTTCCTGATCGCCAACGACCACTGGTTCCGCGGCATCAATCTCAAGTACGGCCCGGACGGCTCGGTCTACCTGATCGACTGGTACGACAAGAACGCCTGCCATCGCACGAACCCGGAGATTTGGGATCGCACGAATGGCCGCGTGTACAACGTGAAGTACATCGGAGAGAAGACAGGAGACAAGAATCAGTCGGCAGAAGTAGCGACGCCCGCCAAGGGTACGGATCTCGCCAAGCTTGCTGATGCGGAACTCGTCAAACTGCAACTGCACACGAATGACTGGTATGTTCGCACGGCTCGGCGAGTTCTGGCCGAGCGAGCCGCCGCCGGAAAACTCGACGACGAGACCGAGCTTCAACTGGCCGCGATGGCTCAACAAGAACCAGACGCCAGGCACCGTCTTCGTGCCGTCTGGGCATTGCACTCGATTGGCAAGCTCAATTCGATGGGCAAGCTCAACATGCCCCATACGGGTCGATGGGAACTCGCGGCGGGGGATGCCGACGAATACTTGCGAGCGTGGGCCATCCAACTTGCCTGCGAACCCGGCGCGATTCCGGATTGGTTGCTGACACGCTTCAACACTGAGGCGATGTCCGATCCCTCGCCGGTCGTGCGGTTGTATCTCGCGTCGGCGCTGCAGCGCCTTCCGGTGCAGAATCGCTGGGACATTGCCGAGTCGTTGCTCACGCACAATGAAGCTGCGGCGAAAGATGCGGACGACCACAACCTGCCGCTCGTCCTGTGGTACGGTATCGAACCACTCGTCGCGGCCGATCCGGCGAAGGCGATGTTGTTGGCGAAAGGTTCCAAGATCGAGAAGGTTACGCGGTTTATCCTGCGGCGAGCGGCGGCAACTGACGCCACGATCAACGCTCCCGTCGATTGGCTGGCGTCAGTAACGGACGTGGCGACTCAGCAGTTGCTGCTTGATGAGATGCGGATCGCGCTGGAAGGACGGGTCAACGTGCCTCAGCCTGCCGCGTGGACTCCCGCGTATGACAAACTGCTCAAGAGCGACAATGGGGCGTTGCGCGAGAAGGCCGATCAACTGGCCGTGGCTTTTGGCGACAAGCGGATTCTGCCCCGCATGCGGACCGTGCTGGCCGATGCCAAGCAGCCGGTCGAGCAACGTCAGCGGGCACTCGATCTGCTCGTGAAGGGTCGCGATACGGAGGCGGCTCCGGCGTTGCGGGCGGCTCTGAACGACGCGGCCTTGCGCGGCCCGGCGCTGCGCGCGCTGGCCGCCTTCGATGACGCGGCGACGTCGCCGGCGATCCTCGCACTCTACGTGAAGCTCAACGACGCCGAGAAGCGGGACGCGATCAACACGCTCGTTGCGCGACCCGGCTCGGCCAACACGCTGTTCGATGCGATCGAGAAGGGGACCGTCCCGCGCACCGACGTGCATGCCTATCACGTCCAGCAGTTGCTCGGGTTCAAGGACGAGGCGCTCGCCAAACGGATCACGTCGGTCTGGGGCGAGATCCGCGCGACCGCCAAGGACAAGCTCGAACTGATCGCCAAGCAGAAGACGGTTCTGACGACCGCGCGGCTGAAGTCGGCCGACCTGAGTAATGGTCGCCGCCTGTACACCAAGACCTGCGCGGCCTGTCACGTCCTGTTTGGCGAAGGCGGCAAGATCGGCCCCGACATCACCGGCTCCAACCGCGCGAACCTCGATTACATCCTGGAGAACGTTCTCGATCCGTCGGCCATCGTCGGCAAGGACTATCGCATGACGATCCTGATTTTGACCGACGGCCGGGTTGTTTCCGGCCTGATCCAAAAGGAGACCGACAGCGCGGTCACCGTCCGCACAATCAACGACACGGTCGTCGTCGCGAAGGCGGACATCGAAGAACGAAAACTCTCCGAACTGTCGCTGATGCCGGAGGGACAGCTCAACCAACTGACGCCCGACGAGCAACGCGACCTGATCGCGTACCTTGGGACACCCAACCAAGTCTCGCTGCGCGGCCCCAAGTCACCGATCGACGCGAAGACCGGCCGCGCCCCCGGCGCGATCGAAGGCGAGACGATGAAGATCGTCGGCAAGACCGGTGGCACTGCGGTCAGCCAACCGATGGGGGCCTTCCCGAAAGACCGCTGGTCCGGCAACGACCATCTCTGGTGGACCGGCGCCGGCCCCGGAGCCAAACTCGAACTGGAACTCCCCGTCGCCGCGGAGGGAACATACACCGTCGAAGTGGTGCTCGGGATGGCCCGCGATTACGGCATCGTCCAACTGCTGCTGGACGGCGAACCACTCGGCGAACCGGTCGACTGCTACAACGACCCCGACGTGATCACCACTGGCGTCCTGACCTTCGCCCCGCGGCCAATCACCAAGGGCAACCACAAGCTCGGCTTTCAGATCGTTGGCGCGAACCCCAAGGCGGCGAAGGCGTACATGGTGGGTGTCGATTACGTGCGGCTTGTCGCAGCATCGGGCAAATGAGTGCTGCACGCGGCCTGCTGGCGTTTTGCCGGCCGGATCGGTCTACTGTGCCCTGTCTCCTTGGTCCGTTCTTTCACAGATTTG
>JANMLE010000958.1:0-6251 GCA_031372385.1 Planctomycetota bacterium
TCACCCGATCAACCGGACGTGGGCGTTTGACCTCTTGCGACGCCTCAATCTGCCCACGCCAATGTTCGGTGACGTGGTGGACCCCGGCACGAAACTGGGGACACTGCGCGAGGACGTCGCGCGCCGCGCGGGTCTGCCCCGTTTGAATGTGGTGGCTCCGGCGACTCATGATACGGCCGCCGCCGTGGCTGCGGTTCCCACGGAGAACACAGGTCGGGCGAACTGGGCCTACATCAGCTCCGGAACCTGGTCGCTCATGGGGCTCGAATTGCCGCATGCCGTCCTGACGCAGCGCGCCCTGGAATTGAATGTGACGAACGAGGGGGGGATCGACGGCACGTACCGCCTGCTGAAGAACATCATGGGCTTGTGGCTGGTGCAGGAATGCCGCCGCTCGTTCGAGCGGAGCGGAGCCGCGTACGACTACGGTTTGCTGGCCCAAGTGGCACGGGACGCGAAGCCGTTTCGAGCCTTTGTTGATCCCGACGCCCGCGCGTTTCTGGCTCCACAGGACATGCCCGAAGCCATTCGTGAATGGTGCCGACAATCGAATCAGGAGATCCCCGACACGGAAGGGGGCATCGTTCGCTGCGCCTTGGAAAGCCTGGCACTGAAGTACCGCACCGTCCTGGGCTGGCTGGAGGAGTTGTCGGGGGAGCGTGTCGAGGTCATCCATATCGTCGGTGGTGGAACTCAGAACGAACTGTTGAATCAGTTCACCGCCAACTCAACAGGTCGACCCGTCATCACTGGACCGATCGAAGCCACAGCGCTGGGAAACATCCTGGTCCAGGCCCGAACGGCGGGCGCTGTGGGTTCACTTCATGAAATCCGGTCCGTGGTTCGCGCATCATCCACCATGAAGCGCTACGAACCCCAAGACTTGGCGGCTTGGAACGAAGCTCATGCCCGGTTTTCGGCAGTGGTGGATTCACGACGCGGATAGCAGCCAGTTGAAATACGTGGGGCACGTTTCCAACGTGCCCCTTTTTATCGGGTTTCGGGCACGATGAAATCGTGGTCAACGTGTTCTTCCACAGGCTGCCTAGGTGGACCGAGAAGACCGGTTGAGCGGGCTCATGTCGTCAGAAACGACTCACGGCAGTCTCAACTATGGCCGGTTCGCTTGACGCGCGGGGATGAACTGGCATAATTCGCATCCGCCGGGTCGGCATCATGCGGGTGTAACTCAGTTGGTAGAGTACCACGTTGCCAACGTGGTTGTCGTGGGTTCGAGTCCCATCACCCGCTTTCTCCCCCTCGACGTGCCGGTTCCCCAAAATCTGGAACAGAGTTGCTCCGACGTGTTCGCTGGTTTGATGCGTCGGCATCTGTGGAACTGTGGTTCTTTTGGGCTCGACTGTCCCAGCCCAAACCAGTTGCGACGCAAATGCCGTCTGGAGCCCATCGGGCACTTTAGCCATCTCAAAGCGAGGAACTGACTGTGACAGAGGCCGAAACTACGGTTGCGGATGTTCAGAACGAAGGCACCGAAGTCGCTGAATCGCCGCGATACCGATTGTCGATTGAGGTCAACATCGAGAATGTGGGTCCGTGCAAGAAGCACGTCCGAGTCAAGGTGCCCCGTTCGGACATTGACCATTTCATGATCGACGCCGTCAAGGAAGTTGCCCAGAACGCTTCAGTCCCCGGCTTTCGAGCGGGAAAAGTTCCGCCGGCTCTCGCCAAGACTCGGTTTCGTGAAGAGATCAAGGATACAGTGCGGCAGCGGGTGTTGATGAGCAGCCTGGAACAATTGGCCGAAGAGAATTCGCTGGACCCCATCAACGAACCTGACTTCGAAGTGGAGAGCCTCCGCATTCCCGATGAAGGCGATTTCGAATACGAGTTCGACGTGGAAGTCCGACCGGAGTTTGAACTGCCGAACTACGGCGGGCTGAAGATTCAGCGTCCGATTCGCGAAATCACCGAAGAAGACGTCTCCGCCTACTTGGACCGGTTTATCGGGCAGTACGCGACACTCGTCAACCATGATGGTCCTGCCGAGCCCCGCGATTTCGTGACGGCCAGCATCGAGTTCAGCCGGAACGGCGAATCGTTCCGCAAGATTCCAACCGTGGATCTGCAGTTGAAGCCCATCATCCGTTTTCGCGATGCGGAGATCTCGGGATTCGACCAACTGATGGCGGGCAGCGTAGTCGGCACCGTGAAGTCCATCGACATCGTGATCTCGAGTGAAGCCGAACAGATCGAGATGCGGGGAGAGCGGCTGACCGCCACGATCACCGTGTCGAAGGTCCAGCGGCAACTGTTGCCCGAGATGGACAGCGCGTTCTTCGAGCGAGTCGGCTATTCCGATGCGGAGGAACTGCGCGACGAAATCCACGGGATGCTTCGGCGGCAGGTGACTTACGATCAGCGTCAGGAATGCCGCCGCCAAGTCTTGGGAAAGATCACCGCGTCGGCCACATGGGAACTGCCCGAGTCGCTGGTGAACAAGCAAACCGAAAACGCGTTGCGGCGCGAGATGCTGGAAATGCAGCAGGCGGGATTCACAACCCAACAGATCATGGCCCGTGAGAACGAACTGCGACAGCAGTCGGTCACTTCCACGCGTCAGGCGCTGAAAGAACACTTCGTCTTGGATCGGATCGCGACGCAGGAGAAGGTCGAAGTCACACCGATCGACATTGACTCCGAGATCAACATGATGGCGGTGCAGCGCGGTGAAAGCCCGCGGCGCGTCCGTGCCCGGTTGCAAAAGAGCGGAGTCATCGAGAACTTGGAAGCCCAGATCCGCGAACGGAAGGCTGTCGATTTCATTCTGCGGTCGGCCCAGTTCGAAGACGTTCCCGCACCGAAATCGACGACCGCCGCGGATGATGTCCAGGCGTTGCCCCTATCGGTCTGTGGGATCTCGTCCCTCGCTGTGGAACCCAACGATGGAGATGTAGACGACGGGGACGACGGAGAGGAATGATCGACAGCGATTGCTTGATAGGTTGGACGTCCCGATCGGAAATTCGCGACCTGCCTGGCACGGTGGACGTGGATATCCGCCGTACGAATTGACTTCAACCCAGGGTGCAACTTCGGAGACGGCCGGCTGGAATCAGCCGGCCGCATTCGTTGCGTGAACCCTGTGGTCAGCCTTGTCTGAAAGCGGGCTGGCACGTACTCTTCCCGCGAACCTGCTCGTTCTGGGTTTCATTCGGACCGTGCCGCCCAGGCAGGTGCTTTTCGGCCCCAATGTGTTGAGGGATTCTGAATGCTGGATTCGATGTCTCGTTCCTTCGAGCCCATGGCCAATGCCTCGCGGGATTATTCTCGCCAGCGTCAGATGGGTATCGGCGACCTGCTGCTGGAAAACCGGATCGTGTTCTTGGACGGTCCGATCCACGATGCCAGTGCCAACGTCATCGTGATGAAGCTGCTGTACCTGCAGTCCGAGAACAAGCACCAGGACGTCCACTTCTACATCAATTCGCCCGGCGGTTCCGTGTCCGCGACGATGGCGATTTACGACACGATGCAGTTCGTGCAGTGCAACGTGGCAACCTATTGTGTGGGACTGGCCGCCAGCGGCGGCGCGATTCTCGTGGCGGGTGGGGCCAAGGGAAAGCGGTTCATTCTTCCGCACGCCAAGATGATGATTCACCAGCCGTTTGGTGAAGTTGGCGGCCAGGTGTCGGACATCGAGATTCAGGCCAGGGAGATCTTGGAAACGCGCGATGTCCTGAACCAGATCCTTTCCTTCCACACCGGACAGCCCGTTGAGGTGATTGCGAAGGACACGGGACGAGACCGGTATCTGAGTTCCACACAAGCCAAAGAGTATGGACTGGTGGATGAAGTCCTGTCGAACGCCGCCAAGCTGAAAACGCCCTGATCCTCCGGTCGGTGGCGTCCGTCAGCGGGTGCCGCATCTGGTTCATTCCCAATTCAACACACGACAGCGAGCCCGCGATGACCTCTCTTATTCCCTTTGTGATTGAAAAAAGTGGCCGCGAAGAGCGGGCCATGGATATCTACAGCCGCCTGCTGCGCGATCGCATCATCCTGCTGGGCAGCGCGATCAACGACGATGTGGCCAACAGCATTGTCGCCCAACTGCTGTATCTGCAGTTCGAAGACGGCAAGTCCGACATCCACATGTACATCAACAGCCCCGGCGGTTCGATCACGTCCGGCATGGCCATCTACGACACGATGCAGTTCGTGACGTGCGACGTGGCCACGTACTGCCTCGGTCAGTGCGCCAGCATGGGTGCGATGCTGCTGACGGCAGGAACCAAGGGCAAGCGATTCGCGCTGCCCAACAGCCGGATCATGATCCATCAGCCGCTGGCGGGGATGCAGGGAACGGCCGTCGATCTGGAAATCCACGCCAAGGAAGTCCTGCGGACCAAGCGGCGCATGAACGAATTGATGTTCAAGCACACCGGCCAGACCCTCGACAAGATTGAGTCGGACACGGACCGCGACAACTTCATGTCGGCCGAGGAAGCCAAGTCCTACGGTCTGATCGACACCGTGCTCGAAAAGCTGCCGCCGCTGCCCGGAGCCGCGGCCGTAACCACCGTTTGACCGGTCGCGGACATCCGGCAACCTGATGTTGTCGGAACCGGGGCAAAGCGACTATCCTCCCGCCCGCCCGTCGATTCGGCTGAGGCGGCGGACTCGATGATGGTTGTGTCGTGGAGAAGGATCGAATGCGGGTCTTGCTGACAGGGATGTCGGCTCTGATGCTGTGCGGCTGCCTGGGGCGGGCGAATCCCGATCTGCTCCACGCGCGGCTCCGCGAACAGCAGGAGCATTTGGTCGAGGTCGAGCGGCGCATGGAGGCGGCTCAGACCGACCTGCAGCGCGCACGGCGCGAAGCCGACCAACTGCGTGCGGAACTGGCTCGTTCGGGGAAGCAGGTTCTCGCCGCCGAGTACTCCGAGTCCCTGATCCGGGCGAGCAAGCTGCGGATCAACTCGCTGATGTCCGGCGGACTCAACCGCGACGACCGCGCCGGTGACGACGCGCTGGTCGCGTACCTTTCGCTGGTCGACGATGACGGCGAAGTCATCAAACTGCCGGGTGCCGTCGAATTGACGTTGATTGACCCCGGTCTGCCCGAGCCGAACCGCCAAGTCGGACATTGGCGGTTCTCCGGTGACGAGTGTCGCACCAAATGGACACGGGGTTTCACGGGGGCTGGCTATCAGTTCACGGTGCCGCTCGAACAATCCGTGCAACACGAGCAACTCGTCCTGCACGCCAAGCTGACCACGGCCGACAGCCGCGCGTTCGATGCCAGCCAACTCGTGCGAGTCGCCCCGGCGGCTGGCATCGCAAACCAGATCCCGCCTGCAGCACCAACAGACCAGCCGCTGCCGCTGGACGACATCAACGATCCGCCACCTCCGGCGGTGGACTCCGCAGCGGCGACGTCGAAGGCGTCGTCGAAACCGGAATGGGACGCCCCCGTCGACAGCGCCGTCCCGGCGGCATCTGGTCCGGGGACGGTGCGGGAATCGACCAACTGGACCAAGGATGCGATCCCGCAGCGGCGCTAAGGCGAACGCCAGGATCAAGCATACAAGCACGACGCGCCAGCGAGTGAGTTTTCAGGCACACTCGCTGGCGCGTCGTGCTTGTCTGTGGGCAAACATTCATCTGCCGCTCGCCTAACGTCTCTCGATCAGTGCCGGGGCCGGGCGCTCATCGACTGGTTCTTTGCCAGCGCGTCTTCGGCTTCGGCGATGCGACCGCAGCGCTGACAGATCACGGACAACTGGGCGTACGAGAACGGGTCGTTCGGTTCCAGTTCCACGACCTTCTTGGCATGCGCGATCGCCTCATCGGCGCGGCCCAGCTTCTGCATGACCACCGCCAGCGCCGAGTGTGACAGCGAATGTGTCGGTGCTTCCGCCACAATCGCCAGCAGCTTCGCCGCGGAGTCGTCGAGTTTTCCCTGGTCCTTCAGGCGGATGGCTTCGTCGTATTGTTCATCGTGGGTGGACATCGCGTTGGCTTTCTGGTCTCGGGGAACTCATCAGGACAATCGGCGCGAACAAATGACACGCGCGGCCCGCGGTATGATAGGCCCGGCACGACCGCGATCCAATCGAACGAGCGTCATTTCACGATGGACGGGAACACGATCGCTGCCATCCATCGCCGCGGTTGCGAGTCTTCCGTGGGATAGGCTTCCAGCCTGTCATTTTCCTCAGCTGCTTTGACAAGCTGGACTCCTATTCCTCGTCAGTAGATCACAACGCTCCACGTGTTCGGGGTTCGAC
>JANMLE010000964.1:0-3254 GCA_031372385.1 Planctomycetota bacterium
ATGCGGAACGCGGTGCCGTCCCGGTCATAGGCCGCGTTCAGTTGGTCCACCAGTCGCCGGGCCTCGGTGACGTCCGCCAAGGTGGCCAGTTGAATCAGCCGCCGGATGGAGAGCGGTGCATCGGTGACGAGCAGCGCGGCTTCGACCCGGGCCATCTTCGGCGTCCGGACGCAGACCGGATCGACGCCGGACATCGGCAGCACGTCCGGTCCCTCGTCGCGCCGCGCGAAGAACTCCCAGCGGCGACCATCCACGGGGAGGGAATTCCAACCGTGAGCGGGCGGAAAGAATGAGAGACGGGGTTGCATGTCAGTGCCGCCAGACGACCACAGCGAATTGCGATGAGAAACAGGTAGGAAGCTGCCCGGATCATTCACCACGGAAAACACGGAAAGTCACGGAAGGAAAGAAGAACAAGAGGTTGCGTGAAAGAATCTCTCCCCTGCCCTGCAAACTCAGCGACAGTTGGCGAGTTGTACAACTCTTCCACTTCCGTGACCTTCCGTGTTTTCCGTGGTTCCTCATGAATAATGCGGGGAAGGGTGCGTGCCGACCGTGGTTGGCATGATTCATCCGGGTTACCGGCGCTGCTGCCATTCGACGATTTGTTCGAGAACCTTTTCGACAGCCTTCAACGGTTCATCAGCTTCGGCTTCGAAGCGGTACGACACGCGCGGGGAATCGCTTGGGGTGTACGAGCAGATGAAGACGAATTGGTTTTCGCGGTGGCCGGGCTGCAACCGGAAGTTGCGGATCTCCAGTTCATTCAACCGGCGGACGGCACTCGGCCAGGTGAGTGGCTCGGCGACGGCGTCGGCGACGGGCGGACGCGCGTCGGCGTCTCCTTCGGGCGGCGATCCTGGCTGGCGTTGAAAGGCGCGGGGGGGCTGCGATGTGCCGGACCCTGGCATTGAGGTTCGTTGGAACTGCGGAGGCCGAAACTCGGGCGGAGCGGACTGTTTGGAATCGAACGGATTGTCGCGCGCGTCGTTGTTCGGGCGATCATTCGGACGAGTCTTGAACGAGTCCTCGCCGAAGGGCGAAGGGCGGAAGTCCGCCGCGGCACCCTCATCGGCTCCGCGCGGCTTGGTGTTGTTGAAGCGGGATTCGGCCGCATCGAAAGTCGAACTCTTGTTGGGAACAGCGCGCCCGGAACGAGTGAACGGAGCCGAGTCACCCGGCCGACCCGGCGTGACATTCGACTTGCGGTCGATCGGCTCGGAACCGAACGAGGGGGCGTCTTCGAGATCCTCGGGAAAGCTCTCATTCGCAGGCCGCGCGGACTGACCGACCCGGCGCTCGCGATCGCGGCCGGGGCTCTCATCCAACGGTGAGGCCACCACGGGGGCGAACTGGGGGATGCCAAAGATCGCCAGGGCGGGAATGGACAGCACCGGAACCATCAACAGCAGCGTGGCAAATGTTCCATGAAGGCCTGACCGCATGGGTTGTCCTCGTCCGTCGGAATCCGTCCGTGCGCATTCACGAGGAACCGGGCCTGAACGCGTCGTTGCGTGAACGACCGACAACCACCGCACGCTCCCTCGTGCCCTGGTTCAACGCACGAACAGCAGTTTGGCCGCGGCGTGAACCCCGCCCACCATCCTGGCCGGCGCGGGGCGGGATGTTAGGAGAAGGCCCGGAACGTGGCAATTGGAGTTTGTAAGTTTGCCATCGCGCCGGTCTTTTCGAACGCTTTGGCACGCCGGGTTCCGAAGGCTCGCGATGTGGCATGATGAGCGACGATTCGCGAGCCGCAGAGCGGCGGCCGACTAAAGCCCTGGGCGGACCCTTCGTCCGCCCAAGGGACACAAGACCACCTCCCAACGCCAGCCCCGGAGGGGCGACCCAGATTCGAGCCCGTCGCCCCGATTGGGTGGACACGCGGATTCGATGGAGGACGAGATCGCCCCTCCGGGGCTCAAGACCGGATTGATGGCCACCTGTCCTGGGGCGGGCGAAGCGCCCGCCCCAGGCTTTACGCGGCCGCCGCTCTGCGGCTCAACAATTTGTTCCCCTTCGATCCCACCGGTGAGCGTTGCACTCCCCGCACAGACCGGTAACTTGCTGGCAGAGGAAAGGGGATTCGAAAAGGTCATGACCACGATTCACGACGTCTGCCGTTATCTGCACGAAGTCGCTCCGCTGTCGCTGGCGGAGGACTGGGACAACGTCGGCCTGCTGTTGGGTGACGAAACTTCAGAGGTCGTGCGAGTCATCACCTGCCTGACGCTGACGCCCGACGTCGCCGACGAAGCGGTCGCGGTCGGTGCGCGGTTGATCGTCACGCACCACCCCGTCCTGTTCAAACCGGTCCAACGCTTGACCGCCTCCCACAGCGAGGGCCGGATGTTGCTCAAGCTGATGCGGCATGGCATCGCGGTCTACAGTCCGCATACGGCGTATGACAACTCGGCCACCGGGATCAACCAGCAACTGGCCGAGTTGTTCGAACTGACCGACATCGCCCCGCTGCGGCCCCGTCCGGCTGGAGACCATTTCAAGCTGGTCACGTTCGTCCCGGAAGGACAACTCGATCAGGTCCGCCGCGCGGTCTGGGACGCGGGAGCCGGTGCGATCGGAAACTATCGCGAATGCAGTTTCAACCTGCGCGGCGTCGGCACGTTCTTCGGAACCGAAGATGCCAAGCCGGCCATCGGCCAGGCGGGGCGACTGGAGCAGATCGACGAAGTTCGCGTCGAATTCGTCTGTCCGGCGAATCGCCTCGACCGCGCGATCGCCCAACTGCGCGGCGCGCATCCCTACGAAGAGCCCGCGATCGATGTCTTCCCGTTGAAGTTATCGCCCGACAGATCGGGTTCCGGCCGTTTCGGAACCCTGCCGCAGCCGATGTCGTTGGCGGAGTTGAACCACCTCGTCAAAGACCGACTGCGACAACCGCACATGCAGTTCGTGGGCGATCTTTCGCGCCCGATCGAGACGCTCGGGATCGCCTGCGGTGCCGCCGCTGAATTCTTGAGGGACGCCCATCGCGCCGGTTGCCAGGCGCTGTTGACCGGGGAAGCGCGGTTCCACGCCTGTCTGGAAGCCCGCGACTTGAACGTCGCGCTGATCCTCCCCGGCCACTACGCCACCGAGCGACCCGCCATGGAAACACTCGCCGCGCGGCTGACGACCCAATTTCCAGGTCTGATCGCCACCGCCAGTGACAAGGAACGCGATCCGGTTGTGAGTGGGTAGCGGATGGTGGGTAGTGGATAGTGGATAGGGCGAACTCGATTCCCTCGTTCCTC
>JANMLE010000967.1:0-4580 GCA_031372385.1 Planctomycetota bacterium
TGACGTAGCTGTCGGCTTCCACTTCCACGTTTCGCCGCAATGCCAACGGCGTGCGCGCTGATGAATGCCGATCACCAATCGCTCCCACGCCGATGGCGTTGGGGCTAAACGAGAAACCGTGATGCCGAAAGTCGATTGGAGCTACCACCGCAACGGCTGCAAGACGTGTGGCAAGACCGCCGCGTTTCTCGCCGAGCACAAGATCGCGGTCGCGGCGCAGGACGACGCCCGCAAGAAGCCGCTCGTCGAAGTGGATGCTCTCAAACTGGTGAATCAGGCCAACGACCTCTACGTGACGCGCGGGACCAAGGTCATTCACATCGACCTCAAACGCGAACGCCCCGATGACGAGACGCTGCTCGGTCTGCTCATCGGCCCCAGCGGCAAACTGCGAGCCCCGACGATCAAGCTCGGCAAGACACTGGTCGTCGGGTTTGATCACGCGACGTATGAACAGCTCTTCGGCTGATCGAGCAAGTTGAGTCCATTCGCCTTCTCGTCTCTCGGTCGCCCTTGTTACCTTCTGTTCAAATGGTTTGGAAAAGAGATGGAACAGAAGAAAACGAAGGTCACGAAGGATGGCAATGAGATCGCGGAGATTGAGCGAGCGAACCAGCGTGCGATTCAAGCGGCGATCCGCAGCGGAATGTGGGCAATGGCGTTGTCGCCAGTTTGGCCGTTCGTGATTTCCGGCGGTTCCGTGATCATTGATGGAACGCTGTTTGTGAGTCTGTTGTTTCTAATGATCGAGTCCGCTTTTCTCAGCGCGATTGTCGGGGCATTTGTCCTGCGCGGACGCTGCGCTTCCACAACAGGAGTGACCGCCGGCGAGCCCGCTTGCATCGGGGCAGCGTGTTCTGGAGCCGTGCTCGCAAGCAGTCTTTGGCATTGGGAATGGTCAAGTCGAATGGTCCATTCCTCCGAGATTATCGCTCGCCTCGTCAGTGTTCTCGCATCTTCGACCACTGTTGCTGCAACGTGCGTTTGCCTGTGGTGGTACTACCAAGCCACTCACGGCGGTCGGCGATTGCTCAACTTCTCCCGTCGGCGTGACTGCGATGTCTAGTAGCCGCAGGGTGCTTGAAAACTTCGCCATCCGAGAAGGGGTCGGGAGTCTTTTTCCTGCCGCACGACGCCGTTCACAAAGCCTCACACCGAGACCGTGCGGCAGGAAAAAGACTCCCGACCCCCTCGCGACGGCGACTGTTCGGACAGTCTCTCACTGTTGCGGCTGCGTCGACGTGGCTGAACCGGCGTTCAGCGCCGCGGCGATCTTGTCGACATCGTAAACGCAGCCGGCCCAGGTGCCGCCGCCGGCGCGCTGCAGCAGCGCCCAAAGACGTGTTTCGGGGGGCAGCTTGGGGTCGCAGTGCAGCGGCTTCGCGGGGGTTCGCGCGGTGAGGATCATCGCGCCCTCTTCCGGAGTCACCGGTTGCTCGCGCGTGCCGATGAAGTTCAGCGAGCCGGTCAGGTTTCGCGTGTCGATCTCGATCTGAATCAGGTCGCCGTCGTGCAGCTTGCCGATCGGGCCGCCGTCGAGGGCTTCGGGGCCGATGTGTCCGATGCAGGCGCCGGTGGAGACACCCGAGAAGCGGGCGTCGGTGATCAGCGCCACATGCTTGCCGAATGGCAGATACCGCAGCGCCGAGGTGATCTGGTATGTCTCCTCCATGCCACAGCCGAGCGGACCGCGGCACATCAGCACGATGACGTCGCCTTCCTGAATCGGCTGGCTGGTGCGACCCTTGACCGCGGCGATCGCTTCCCGTTCCGAAGTGAAGACCCGCGCCGGGCCGAGCTTGCGATAGACACCGTCGGCATCGACGACGGTCTTGTCGATCGCCGTACTCTTGATGACCGAGCCTTCGGGCGCGATGTTCCCCAGTGGAAACGTCACGGTGCTGGTCAGCCCGCGTTCCCGCGCGGCGTCGGGCGACATGACCACCGTGTCCGGGTCGACGCCGTCGCGCGCGACGAGCAATTCGCGCAGGCGGACTCGCCGTTCGGATCGCTCCCACCATTCGAGCACATCGCCCAATGGTCGGCCCGACACGGTCATCGCATTCAGCTTCAGCAGGCCGAGCGTTCGCAGATGCAGCATCAACTCCGGGACGCCGCCGGCGAGGAAGAAACGAACAGTCGGATGACCGATGGGGCCGTTCGGCAGGCAGTCCACCAACCGCGGCACTTGCCGATTGATGCGACTCCAATCGTCAACGGTCGGCCGGGTCAGCCCCGCTTCGAACGCGATGGCCGGGATGTGCAGCAGCAAGTTCGTCGAACCGCCGCAGGCCGCGTACACGACCATCGCGTTGTGCAGGGCGTCGGCGGTCAAGACGTCGCGCATCGTCTTGCCGAGACGTTCCATCTCGACGACCGCGCGGGCCGAACGGCGTGCGGCATCGAGCCAGATCGGTTGTCCGGAGGGGGCGAGCGCCGAGTGGGGCAGGGCCATGCCCAACGCTTCGGCGATGACCTGCGAAGTCGCGGCCGTCCCCAAGAACTGACAGCCGCCGCCGGGCGAGCCGCACGCGCGGCAGCCGGCTTCGGCCGCCTCTTCGAGAGTGATCTCACCGTGTGCGAAACGGGCTCCGATCGTCTGGACTTTGCCCGCGTCTTCGCCGGTCGCGGGGGGAAGCGTGACTCCGCCGGGGACGATCACGCACGGCAGGTCATGCTGCGACGCCAGCGCCATCATCATGGCGGGGAGTCCCTTGTCACACGTCGCGACACCGATGACGCCGCGCCGCGTCGGCAGTGACCGGATCAACCGCTTCAACACGACCGCGGCATCGTTGCGAAACGCCAGGCTGTCCATCATCCCAACGGTTCCCTGTGTCCGGCCGTCGCAGGGGTCGCTGACGTAGCCGGCAAACGGCAGGGCTTCGAGACGATCCAACTCTTCGGCCGCCGCGCGCATCAGCAGCCCGACTTCGTAATGGCCGGTGTGATACCCGAGCGCGATTGGCTTGCCGTCTTCACCGCGGATGCCCCCCTGTGTGCTGAGGATCAGAAACTGTTTGCGCAGCAGTTGCCTGGGGTTCCAGCCCATCCCGGCATTCTGCGTCAGGCCGAAGAGATCGCCGCTGGGGGCGTTGAGCAGCATCTCCTCGGTGAGAGGCAATTCACCCGGCGGGCCGTCCCCTTTGGTGACGACCTCCCACAGCGTGGAATCGGCGGAATCGAGAAGCGAGTCAAGCGAGATCGGCATGAGGCGGGAATCCTGTGGCGGGCGGGTGTCAATAGGCCGTTTTCACGTGTCGCATCGGTTCGACGTTGACGGATCAGTTGGTTGAGGAGAGTGCAAAGTGAGAAGTGATCAGTGCAAAGTGCAAAATGAAAGATGCTCTCACAAAGGACGAGGCTGGCGCGGCGACTACCGGACAACACACCCGAAAACGTGTTCGTGATCGGCGCCGTCATTGCCACTCTACCACTTTGCGCTTTGCACTGATCACTTCTCACTTTGCACTGAACACTTCTGCGCATGACTCCACCGTGAATTGCACGGTTGAATGCGACGGGCAGGAGCACACGTCCTACGACAACGTTCCACGAAGACGTTCGACGCGATTTCAAAACGGCACGTCGTCGTCGTTGAGGGGATCGAAATCTGTGGCGTCGGGAGACAGCCCGTCTGTTTGCTCTCCGTAGTGGTGCTCGAATTCCGCCGCGCATTCGGCACAGAATTCCGACGAGTCGAAGTTCATCGTGTAGCCGATGCGGGGGAGTTCGGGGTGCGTGCCGTGTTCGCGCAGGATTTGATCGACGAGCAGCACGTATCCCGACCGGGGGGTGAAGTGTTCGCACATGTGAAAGGCGACGTTGTGCAGTGCCAGTTGCATCAGGATCGTGTTGAACAGCCGGGCCACCTGCTCATCATCGAGCGAACTTTCGGGGGGCAACTGGATCGGCGGATCGAACAGCGATGACAAGGGGACATCCTTGTTGCCATCGAAGACCTCGTCCCACTCCTTCCACTGAGCCAGCGTGGCCTCGTCGGGTTCGGAACTCCAGGGGGGCGACGCTGCGCCCAAGCTGGCGTCGAGATCCGGGGGGAAGAGGCCGAAGGGGTCATCTTCTTCGTCGCCGTCGTCGGTTGACCCGCGATTCCAAGGCTCGACGTCCGCGTCATTCGTGGGCTCGAACGAAACGCCCTGCGATCCCGGCTCGAACGGCTCATCGTCGTCCCGCAGATTTTCGAGATCCCGCAGATGTTCCCGCAGATTCTCAAGCTCGCCGTCGGCATCGACTTCGTCCAACTCGTCTTCGGTGGGGAGATCGTCTTCGTCCACCTCGTCGCCGTCCTCGACATGGACGATGATCGCGTCCTTCACCTCGACGATGGTGTGACCGTTCTGCCCGTACCACTCCAGGTACAGCCCCGATGCGAGATGATTCGCGGTCATTTTTCCGGGGACGCCGACTTGCATCCACGCCAGCCGCAGTTCGTTGGCCTGGTCCTCGGTGAGGGGTGTGGAGTCCGCCGGCGGAAGCGAGTACGCCTCGAAGCGGATGTGCTGCCCCGCCAGATCCTCACTGCAATTCCCCGTCAGTTGCAGGACGATCGGCCGGTCGAA
>JANMLE010001045.1:0-1666 GCA_031372385.1 Planctomycetota bacterium
CGGTGATGCAGATCCAGGACGTGCTGGCCAAGCACGACTACAAGTTTTCCGTACTGGTCAGCGAGATCGTCAAGAGCGACCCGTTCCGGTTGCGGCGCGGTCAGGACTAGAAAGAAAGCTGAGGCAGAGATGACCGTCGAAGCGCTGTACGCACAGTCGATCAAGCCGCTCACGGCGGCTGAGCGATTGCGATTGGCGACACTGATCTTGGAAGATCTCCCGCCGCAATCGTTTGTCGATTACAGCGAAGAGTGGACGGACGAAGACTTGGCGGACTTCACGAAGCAGTCTTGGGCAAACCTTGAAGGACAGAAGACAACAGCATGAATCCACAACATGTTTCCCGACGTACCGTCCTCCAAGGTCTCAGCACCGCCGTGGCGCTGCCGTGGTTGGAGTCGATGGGGCCGATGACGAGTTGGGCCGCGGACGCATCGCCCGCGAAAGCCGCCACCGCTCCCAACCGGATGGCGTTCCTGTACGTCCCCAACGGCGTCAACATGGCCGACTGGCGGCCGAAGTCCGAGGGAACCGGTTTTGAACTGACGCCGATCCTGGAGCCGTTGGCATCGGTGAAGGATGACATCTCGATCCTGACCGGACTGACAGCCGACGGGGCTCGCCCGCACGGTGATGGCGGCGGCGATCATGCCCGCGCGCTGGCCGCGTTCCTGACCGGTGCTCATCCCGTCAAGACCGACGGCACCGACATCCGCAACGGGATCTCGGTCGACCAAGTCGCGGCCTCGCGCATCGGCGACCAGACACGTCTCACATCGCTGGAGATCGGCTGCGAAGCCGGGGCGATGGCGGGGAACTGCGACTCGGGCTATAGCTGCGTCTACTCGTCGACCATGTCGTGGCGTTCGGCAACGCAGCCGCTCCCGAAGGAAGTGAACCCCAAGCTGGTCTTCGAGCGACTGTTCGGATCGGGGGCCAACGCGGATCGTGCCAAGCGTGACGCGCTGCGCAAGAGTGTGCTCGACTTCGTCCGCGACGACTCCCGCGACGTGCAGGCGCGGCTGGGCAAGAACGATCAGCGGAAGTTGGACGAGTACTTCTCGTCGATCCGCGACATCGAACAGCGGATCGAACGCGCGACCCACCTGCCGGAAGTGAAGGCACCGGACTATCCGGTTCCCGCCGGTGTTCCCAAGGAATTCCCCGACCACCTGAAGCTGATGTGCGATCTGCTGGTGTTGGCTTTCCAGGCCGACGTCACCCGCGTCAGCACGTTCGTCTTCACGAATGAAGGGAGCAATCGAGCCTATCCGTTCGTGGGTGTTTCCGAAGGACATCACGATCTGTCTCACCACGGCAACGACGCGAAGAAGAAGGAAAAGATCCGCGAGATCAACAAGTTCCACGTGACCCAGCTCGCGTACCTGCTGCAAAAGTTGAAGTCGGTTCCCGAGGGGGATGGAACGCTGCTCGATCACTGCATGATCGCCTACGGCAGCGCGAACTCGGACGGCAACGCCCACAACCACGACGATCTGCCAATCCTGCTCGCCGGCAAGGGGGGCGGCACGATTCAGACCGGCCGTCACATCGTCTACCCGAAAGAAACACCGATCAGCAACCTGTGGCTGTCGATGCTGGAGCGAGTCAACGTCAAGGTTCCGTTCCTGGGTGACAGCACCGGGGCGTTGAGCGGATTGATGGG
>JANMLE010001057.1:0-4375 GCA_031372385.1 Planctomycetota bacterium
CAAGAACCGCATCCAGCGTCGATCGCCCGACGAACTGTTGTTGACGGCAATGTCCTCCAACTCGTCGAGGGACGTGATTCCCAACCGCTTCAAGTGTCTTTCCATGACGGCGCGGTCCGCCTGAAGCTGCGACTTTTCGCGAGACAACCGGGCTCGTTCCAGCGACATCTCCACCTCGGCCAGTCGAACCTGTTCTTCCAGCCGCGAGGCCAGTTGTTCGACTCTCCGGTGCAGCTCCTCCGGAACTCCCTCGATCTCTTCCCAGTTTTCGGGGACAGCGACCGCTCGCCGCGTGCGGACCCAGCGGGTGATCTGAACGATGTAAGTATCTCGATCGGCACACGCCCGCTTCAGCACATCTGCCGTCACCGTGTCAAAGTCGATGGGACTGGGAGCCGCGATCCCATCCAGCAGCGCGATCAAGTCATCAGTCACATCGACGTCAGCGTGCGGGTGGAAAGTTTCGCCGAGCATTTGCCGTTTCATCGTCTCCCAATCCGCTCCTGCGGGACTGCCCGTTGGCACTCCGCTGGCGGAGGCGTCGATCGACAACCGCGACATCACGGCTTCCAGGTTGTCCGCGGAAGAAGACGCCGATGGAAAGCGGTTGTGATCGGCTGGATTGCGGGCAGATCCATTGGCCATCATCGTCCGGAGATCGGCGAGTTCCGCTTCGATGCGCCCCAGCGTGGTGGCCGCCTGCATTTCCTCCCACTGCTGGACGACGCGCTGCAACTCACCCAACACCTGCTGGTGCTCCTCCACAACTTCCGAGGGAAGCGCCGCAGTCATTGCACCGGAACGCGAACGATCGGAGCCATTGCGTTTCACCCGATCCAGTTGCTCAACCACCTGCTCCAATTCAGCAACCAGTGCGGCGATCAATTCATTCTTGCCTTCAAGTTGCTGGCGCAGTTCTTCGGTTTGGTGGGTGGCAGTGTTGTCCGACATTTGATTTCCGGTCGTTGGCTGAGTCTGAGTTGCCGCGATGGCCCCGCAAATCTCCACGTCATGACTCGAATCGTGGCTCGATTTGGCGGAAGGTGCCGACCGCGGCGTTGGGGGCGGCGTCGGCGATGTGGCCGGAGTCGGCTCGTCGAGGATCACGACAGCCTCGACGATGTCGCACTGTATAACCCGGCCGGTCGTCGGGACTGGAATTGGGTTGTTGGCCTGACGGTCGGCACGCGAAGTCACTCGCGGCGAATGGGAATTGCGGGAGCCCACGGGAACAATCCTTTGGCGCGAAGGAGTCAACCAAGTGCGTTCGGGGGTCGAATCGCGATCTCCCCAACGATAGCTCGAAAAGTCGGATGCGACCGGGGGCGAATCCGGTCGGGCGGCGCTCGCTGGAACGGCTCTTACCGCGCGGAGTAGATTTGCGGGTTGAGCACATTGTTCGGGCGGCGGCCGGACAGGACGGCGACGACATTCCGCATCGCTTCCTCGCGCAACTGCCGGATCGCCTGTTCGGAAACAAACGCGGCGTGTGGAGTGACGATCACGCGTTCATCCCGAAACAGCGGCTCGGTCAAGTCGGGCGGCTCCGGGTCGAAGACGTCCAACGCCGCACCCGCCAATTGATTCCTTTGCAGCGCGTCAAACAAGGCCGCATGATCCACCAGCCCGCCGCGCGACGTGTTGACCAAGTAGGCTGACGGACGCATCTTGGCGAACGCCCGCTGATCAAACATCCGGCGTGTTTGCGGAGTCAACGGCGCGTGGATCGAGACATAGTCGCTCGCCGACAAAAGCTCGCCGAACGAGACCATGCGGACGCCGGTCCCGTGGTCCTGTCCGCTGGGAGTATTCGCGATCACGTTCAGTCCCAGCACACGGGCCTTGGGGACGAGCGCCCTGGCGATGTGCCCCAAACCGACGAGCCCCAGCGTTTGACCGGCGATGCGCTGGATCGGCAACGGCGTCGCGGGATTGTACTCATCCCGCTTGGCACGCAGGTGAAAGAGGCCGATTCGCCGGGCGCACGCCAACAGCAAACCCAACGCGTGATCCGAGACTTCGCCAACGCAGTACTCGGGACAATTCGTCACCGGGATCCGCAACTCCGAGGCGGTTCGCAGGTCGATGTTGTCGACACCGATTCCGAATCGCGCGATGATCCGGCATTGCCGACTGGAACGAATGACCGCATCGGAAACTTTCGCCCAGTTGGTGGCGATGGCGTCGACCGTCGCGGCGGCACGCACCAAGTCGTCCTCACCCGGACTCTCGGGCTCGACGATCTCGGCATCGATTTCCGAAACGATCTGCTGCTCGATCACGGTGTCAGGCCACGCTCGGTCCGTGACCAAGACGCGAAAGCAGGCGGTCATGTTCGCAGCCCCTGAACAAACGAGAGCTACTTGCCGCTGGCCTGTTCGGCCGCGAGTTCGGCCATTCGCTGGGCGGGGATGACCAGCCGTTCCCAGTTTTCTTCCAAGTAGCCCGGTGGACCACCCTTCCTGGCCACGGCCTGCGCCACCTGAATCGTTGGCACCATTTCGATCGCGTCCCAGGGACAGACGGTCAATTCATAGGGATCCGACTTCTTCGTGGGGATATACACGCAGACTTCGCAGCCGACGCACCGCTCCACGTCGATTTCGCACCAAGACTGCAACACGGAAATCGATTCACCCGGCACCTTGTAGATGCAGTCGACCGGACAAACTTCGAGGCAGGCTTCGCAGCCCGTGCAATTGTCCGCATTGATGACGGCGACTTCCTTGGGAAGCTTCTTGCGTCCGCCTGTCTTGGCCATGAAAGTTTCTCCATCATTGAAAGCTGCAAGTGCTCGTTGGAAACGGTCCAAGCAGTGGAGTGACGTTTCCACTCGGCATTTGCAACCGCCCACCAATGTCACCAGCCCGAATGAGCCCCGATTGAACTATCGGCTGCCCCGAGCCCCACACGTGCGTCAACGTCTCAAAGTCCGCCCCCACAATTGAGGCCCGCGGATTGTAATGTGCGCCCCCGCGTCAGGCGAGCGGTCCGGCGGTGATTTCTCTGAGGCGAGAAAGCCAACGGTGAATGTCGCACGAAGCTATCCTGCCAGTACGTTCAACAGGCCACTGTCGTAGCACGGACGCCTCGTCCGTGCGTCCCTTCCGAGCAATAGCTGGTCTTTCGACGCACGGACGCCTCGTCCGTGCTACGGCTGAGTCTCACCGAATCCTGACAGTGATTGATGCGCCGGCTCTCACCCCAGGAATTCCCGCCGAAAGAACGAAGTCACCATTTCCTCCGGTTGCAGACACCATGAAAACTCCCGGTTCTGCAGCACGGAATTGGCACGCAACTGCTGGCGAAGCTGTTCACGGTCCGAATGCAGGGTCTGCCCAAGACTCCCCAACTGTGTGAAAAGTGCGGCGTTGATTTCCACCAGCCGACGATGCTCAAGCATTGTCGGATGATCCGAACCGAATCCGGCAATGAGCGTTCGCTTCTCCTCGATCAGGCTGAGGCTGTGCGGATCGGACGACTCGGCAAGATGCCGATCGGGATTGTATTGAAGGTCGCGAATCCGATGCTCCACGCTCCGCAGATCGTCCGCCGACACGGGAAACGCGGGTGCCAGCGGCAGATGGACCGTGGCCGAAACCGTCGCGAAGGGCGGGCACCTGATCCCCAAAAAACGCTCGCAGATCTGATCGGTCATCGCGTCGTACTTCGCACCGCCAATCCCATGAATGAACAGATCCGCCAAAAACAACCGGGCGAACAGAGTGGTGGTCAGGGCTCGCGTGCGAAATCGAATTCCCTGGAGACTCAGTTCACCGAGCCCGGTCGCCGCCGCGTCCAACGGCCGGTCGGGAGTCAGCGGCAGACGGGCGACGATCCCGCGACCGTCACGCAATTCCACTTCGGCACCCGCCTGTCGGACGAACGGACGTTCGCGTCGCTGGTCCCCGCGTCGCCAAACCCAGAACGGAGCTTCGAACCATCCACCGTCGACGTCGAGATCCGGAACGGGATGAGTGGTGCTCCGCAGGTGGTGGCCTCGCCGGTATCCTCGCACCGCTTCGTTGTAGATCGAATGGAATCTCGGCAGGTGCGCCAGCAGAAAGGCCGCAAACAGGCAAAACGGCGGAGTCGAACAGACGCGCGACATCGGTACTTCGAGGTTGCGAAGTCCGTGCGACCGTTCCACCGACACGCGTGCCGCGGTCAGGCAATCACAGAGTCGCGACGAAATGTCGGCCTGGCGGATCGCTGCGGGCCAGCCGGCGGCGATCAACGGTTCATAGTTCCAACACTGGCGAATTGTCGATCGAATGCGCTCGCCGAATTCTTGAAAGCACGCCACGTCCGAGATGGTCGCCTCTTCCCACGGTTGCTCGGGTTGCGTTGCGTCGAATGGAATCCATTCGATTGC
>JANMLE010001058.1:0-6245 GCA_031372385.1 Planctomycetota bacterium
GAGGGCGCGGAGTGAACCACAATCGTCTGGGTGGGAGCAGTGCTGCCGCCGGTGGTTGGCGCTGACGAGGACGATGTAAAGACCTTTGAATCACTCATGTGCGTTGCTTCCCGCTCCCCCGAACTCCGTGACATCTGCTCAAGACGCGGTTGGCCACTGACCCCGGCACGCGGCGCTGTCGGCGACGGGAGTTGTCGCGGATGACGCCTGGTCGCTGGAGAAATCGTGGCCGTTGCGAGCAGGCAGCGTAGTGTGACACTTGGCAAACGTCCAGCTTCCGTTCCATTGGCCGTGATCGATGCGCCGTGGCGGATGCTGCCAGCGTCCGCTGCCGACAAGACCGGCGTCGGTCACGGCCGCCGATGTCAAAGTGCGAAGGCTGAGCAGAGTCTGTTCTTAATTCCGGTCGTTCGGCTCGCATGCCTGCTACCAACCGAATCCGCGCCACAGATGGCAGAACCCTGACATCTCGAACAATCGTTGCGACGATGACATAACGTGTCTGACCAGAGTCTGTGTGTCGACGGCGAGGTGCCCGCGGGATCCTGCTCGCGGGATGAGCGATGAGCATCGGCGGAAATCGCCGCCCGCGCCGTGACCGTTCGCCGCTGCAATGGAACACGGTCAACGGAACACGGCATGAACCTGTCCGAGGGGAGGAATCCGCGATGAATCTGCGAAGCAGTGACCGCCTGCGAGTGCTGTTGATGGGTGCCGTGGCCGCCGGAGTGTTTGGACCGCCACCGTCCGCCAACGCCGCCGGCCCGGTGCCGGTTTTGGCCAGCTCGAAGAAGCCGTTCGGAGTTGTCACGAAACCCGCGTTGGCCACCGCGCCACCCCGTCTGTTGCCGGTCTCCGACGCCGAATCCAAAATGATTCGCCCGGTTGCCCAAACCGAATCAGTGCCGGCGGCCACTGCCAACAAGAAGTCCGAGAAGTCCGAAGTGATGCGCCAGCTTGAGCTGCTCTATCAACAGGACGGACGCGAGATGCCGGATCTCAACACCGACATCAAGCCGGTCCCGAATGGGGGCGGAGCCGGCAGCACGAGCGGAACCGGCGGAGCCGCGTCGGCGACTCCCCCCGCGACTCCGAGAACCGCCACTGCTCCGGCCGCCGCGCCCAACGGATTGCGAACCCAACAGTCGGCGGCGGGACAGAAACCAAACAAGGTCTCGTCGACTGCACATTCGGCCGCTCCGTCGAAGGAAGCGTCGACCGCGCCCGCGGCCTCGGCGACCAAGTCGAAGAACCCGGTGCTGGCGTTCTTCAAGAAACTCGTGCCGGGGTACAAGGAGCCGAAACCAACCAAGGCCCCCACCGAATACCGGCCGGATGTGGCACCCGTTCCACCCGGCGGAGTCGCCGCGCAGCCGCCCGCAGCATTGCGTCAGGACAACCCCGGTCGCGTTGGAACAGCGGCTGCCGGTGGAGCGAGTTTGCCACTGCTGAACGGCCAGCCGCGAACGCCGTTCGCGGCCACTTCAGACGGACTCTCCAATCCACTGCCGCAACCGTTGGTCAACGTTGGCGAAGTTCCACCGTCACCGAATGGCGACTTGCCTCTTCCCGCAGCGCGGGTGAATCTGCTCCCCCCACTGCTGGCGGAAACAAGTTCGACAAACCTTGCGGGCATCACCGACGTCCCTGCGGCGGATGACAAACAACAGGCCGGCGACACGGCCAGTCCGTTCAGCGAGATGTCGGAAGCCGAGGCGGACAAGACACTCGAACTGAACCCGTTCACCGGGCTCACGCTTGATGAAGAGGCGGGATCGGCCAATGGTCAGTCGGGCACGCCGGCCACTTCTCCAAACACGGTGTCCCTTCCGCCAACCGGGCCTTTGACCGCCGATGATCCGTTCGCGGACGAGCTCAAGAAGATGGGTGTTGTTCCCCCGGCCACCGACCCGGCCGTGGAAACACCGAACCTGGAAACACCGAACATCGTGCGACCGAAGACCGATTCACCCACCTTCGACGGCATCGAGGACCAGGCGACCCGCGACAAGATGAAGAAGATTCACGAACGCGGCACCATGAAAGGGCTGAAGGGATTCTGTCCGGTCACGCTGCGTGACCAACGCGAACTGGTCGATGCCAAGCCCGACTTCCATTCCACGTTTCGCGGACAAAAGTTCCACTTTGCGGATGCGGATGCCAAGCTCAAGTTCGATGAGGAGCCCGTCCGCTACGCCCCCGCCGCCTACGGAGCCGACGTCGTGGCGCTCACCCGCGACAAGGACGTCGTGGAAGGTTCGCTCGACTTCGCCGCCTGGTTCAAGGGTCGCCTGTATCTGTTCGGTTCGCAGAACGCCCACGACACCTTTGTCGCCGACCCGTCCAAGTACGCGACACCGGTGGGCATCGAGTGACACCGCAGGAGTTCTACAATCCAGTAACCCGAAGCGTGAGCGAGGGCTGCTTCGCCGGGCGCGAACGGTTTGGACTGAGCGACGCGCGTGACGGCGTCATTCGCTGTTCTTTACTCCGAAGGAGTTGCGTCTCATAGCCCAGGGTTGCCGCGCTTCGCGGCTACCCTGGGGAGGTCCGCATTGTGAGGCATCTACCCCAACGGGGTTGCGTCATACGGGAAGCCTGACGCAACCCCGTTGGGGACACTCACAGGGAAGGAACAGACATCCTCTCGGAGTCGCACGGGACTACGGTAATGTGTTCATCAGGAGCCTTCATCGCTCCGCGTGAAGACAGCCGTCCCGCGTTCGGAGCCGATTGTTGAGCAAGGTCCACTCGCGATCGGCTCACTTCACGCGGAGCGATGAAGGCTACTTCGGTTGCGTCAGCGGCCCTGTCCGAATGTCAGCTTCTGACGGAGGATGGCCCGGCCGGCGAACCACAGCTTCTTCCACTTCGCCAATGAGACTCGCTCGGCGAAGACGTCAAAGCCGCGGCGCTCGATCTCCTTCAACAGTCCGCCATAGATGTCGAGCATCGCCCGCAGGATCGGCTTGCCGGGGCGGTCGAGATACGCCAGCAACTGCTCCGACTTCGCGTAGTACTCGCGGGCACGATCGACCTCGAATCGCATCAGCGTCCGGAAGCGATCGTCCAGCACGTGACGGTTCAGCTCGTCGGGCGGATACGAGAATCGCACGAGATCTTCGCGGGGCAGATAGATCCGTCCCTGCGACGCGTCTTCACCGAGATCCCGCAGGATGTTGGTCAGTTGCAGCGCCAGCCCACAGTCGACAGCGAGCGGCTTGGCCCGCTCATCGTGAAACCCCCAGACGTGGATGCAGCACAATCCCACCGCGCCCGCGACGCGGTAACAGTACCGCTCCAAATCGGCGAACGTGTCGACGTCCAGCGGATGCAGATCCATCTCCACACCATCGATCACCGCCAGCAGGTGTTCGTGCGGGATGTGGTGCCGGGCGACCATGTCCACAACCGCGGGCAACGCGGGATGATCCTGCAGCGTCGCCACCTCGGCCGTCGTGGGAAGATCCTCCGGACGGACATCTTCCCGGGGGTTGCCCAGCGCCGCGCACACCGATTGCCGCCATGCGGCCAACTGCGCGCGGCGAAGATCAAGCGAGACTTCGGGATCGTCGCCCAAGTCGTCCGTGATCCGGTTGAACGCATACAGCGCGTTCATCGACCGGCGTTTCTCACGCGGGAGCGTCAGGAACGAAAACCGAAAGTTGTGGGCCGTTCGCCGGGTCAGCACGCGGCAGTATTCGTAGGATTTGTCGAGTGACTGCATGGGCGTGTTTCGGCGGGACCATCGTTCCCTGCCGCGGAACGGACGCAGCAGCGGCGGATCAACATTCGGGCCGGCATTCTGACCAGCCGATCCCCGATTGAAAACCGACCCGCCGCGGAAGTTCGTGGAAGTTGCCCGGCCCGGCCAAAGTCATTCCGCGTGGTCGATGATCCCTTGTGTTCAGTCCGACATTCGACTCAACTGATGCCCGGTTCGGTGGCGATGGCGGCACAGCTTGGCAGTCGACAATCCGGGAGTGGCGTTCGTGTTTCCCTTCGACAGCTTTGAAAACGAACAGCGGTTCCGCGCGGCAATGGACGCGGTCGAAATCGCCCGCCATGTGCATTACTCGCTCTTCACCTTCGGGCAGTCCGACCTGCCGTACCTGCTGGTCCTGACCGGCTTGGGAGAAGACAAGACGGTCAGCATCACCAAGGGTGAGGTCAAGATCACCCGGCCGTTGATCATCACCCCGGACAATATGCGCCCCGAGTTCCAGAACTTCTTCGAGGACGACGAGGACGCCGGCCTGGCCCAGTTCATCCTGGCCCGGACCGCCTCGTTCTCCCACCTCAAGCTGCAGAACCAAGGCGGCCCCAAACGCATCGTCAGCGACAGCGTCGAGGAAGTCGTCGCCAAGCTGAACAAGCAACTGGACGACGAGGAAGAAGACCACGTGGCGATCCTGACCGCCCCCGCTCCGCTGGCGGGATTCGCGATCCTGCGCTATGCCTCCGAACGGATCATGCGCAGCGCTCCCGACAACATTCAGGAACTGCGCGAGAAGGGATTCCTCCCCTGATCCTCATTGGTACTCACGGTGTCATTGACTGATCGAGCGGCAAGGCGATAGCCGCCGGTTACTTGCTTGAAATCTCAACTGCAACACACCGGCGGCTAGCGCCTTGCCGCTCAACGTGAGTGCGATTGCACGGACGCCCGCACACCCGCGGCGCGGAGGTTCCGATGAGTTCCCGCGAAGAGCATCCGTCCTGCGATTACCCCGCGTGGCAGCCGCCGATGGAGCTGGACTTGGAGACCGAAGGGGAGCATCCGTGCTCGTACCTGCCCGATCGGCTGATGCGGACGCGTTACTTCCTGGTGTCGGAGATCGACGGGCTGTCGTATCAGTCGTTCATGGACGCCGGGTTTCGCCGCAGCGGGGACATGATCTATCAGCCGATCTGCCGGGGCTGCCGCGAGTGCCTGCCGCTGCGCGTGCCCGTCGAGCAGTTCACGATGAGCAAGTCGCAGCGGCGGTGCCTCAAACGCAATTCCGATTTGTCGATCACGCATGCCGAACCGGTCTGCACCGCGGAAAAGTACGAGCTCTATTCGCGCTATCAACAAGAGTGGCACGGCCGGCCGGAAGGTGACACCAGCGCACCGGGTTTTGCGCAGTTTCTTTACGGGTCGCCGACCGAGTCGCTGGAGTTTGAATACCGCGATCCGGCGGGCCGGTTGCTCGCGGTGGGAATCTGCGACACGGCCGCGACCTTTCTCAGCAGCGTCTACTTCTACTTCGAGCCCGCCGAATCCCAGCGCTGTCTGGGAACCTTCGGCGCGCTGCATGAACTCCAGACCGCGAAGGCATTGTCGATTCCGCATTACTATCTCGGCTACTGGGTCAAAGGATGCCGGTCGATGCGCTACAAGGCGAACTTTCGTCCGTGTGAAGTGATGTACCCGGATGGAAAGTGGCACGCGGTGGAAAACGAAGAGAACGAGGAGAACCATGAAGCTGCTCCTGTTCAGTGATCTGCACTGCGATGCCTCCGCCGCGGCGAGCCTGGTCCAACGATCGCGCGGTGTCGATGCCGTCGTGTGTGCGGGCGACCTGGCGAACTGTCGCCGTCGGCTGTCGGTCTGCGTCAACGTTCTACGGGCGATCACCTGTCCGACCGTTCTCGTCCCCGGCAACAACGAATCGTTCGACGAATTGGCGGCGGCCTGCCGCGAATGGCCGTCCGCGCAGGTGTTGCATGGTTCCAGTGCCACGATTGGTGGCATCGAGTTCTACGGACTCGGAGGCGGAATCCCCACCACACCGTTCGGCGAATGGAGCTTCGACTTCACCGAACAGCAGGCGGTTGAATTGCTGACCGACTGTCCGCAGGGCGGCGTGCTGATCTCGCACTCACCGCCGAAAGGTGCCGTCGATGTCGCCTCCAACGGACTGAGCCTCGGTAGCACGGCCGTCCGCGCGGCGATCGAACGTCTTCAGCCGGCACTCGTCGTGTGCGGGCACGTCCACGCCAGCGCCGGTCAGACGGCCACGATCGGCACAACAACCGTCATCAATGCCGGTCCGGGTGGCAGGGAATGGACACTTTGCTGATGTGATTCTGTTCGATGGCGAGTCGGCAGTGTGCTTGGCTAACCCGGATTATTCATGACTTGAACCACGAAATACTCGAAAGACACGAAAGTCAGGAGGTTGAGTCGAATGTCATCAGAAACACTGTGTCGTTTCACGCACGCACTGGCATGTCACGCAACCCGCCTCACCGTATTCCTT
>JANMLE010001074.1:0-2776 GCA_031372385.1 Planctomycetota bacterium
GGCGAGTGACTTCAGTTCATCAAGCAACGGACGCGGGACGGTGGCGAGCAGCCGCCGGGCAATCTCTTTTCGCGGCAGCGCGTCCAACTCGCGAAAGATCGCCAGCAACTGTTTGCGACGTGACTCCTCAAGCGTGGCGCGGCGATCCTCGTCGGCCGTCTCGGCGGGGTCGACCCAGTCCGGTTCGCGCTGCTCTTCGAACGCCTGCTGCCAGCGATCCAGCCGTGCGTCGATCGTGGGGTTGCCGATCATCCCCAGCCCGCGCGCCCAGCGCAGCTTTTCGGCCCGCATCGCATGCACGTCGGTCGTCCCCATGCTTTCAGACAGGTCGATGCCGATCAGGATCCGACCGGTTCGCTTCTGGTCGAGCGTCCAACTGAGCACCGGCTGCAACAGCGTCATCAGCACGGTCGCCAGCACTAGAACGCGCAACGCGAGCAACCAGTTTCCCACCGTGCGGGAGACCAGTTGCCGTTCGTAACGCAGCAGCATCAGGATCAGCACCAGCGTCAGCCCGACCGCCGCGAGGTGCGCGCAGAGCACCAGCGTCGATTGCGCTCCTTGGAAGACGAGATGTCGGGTCATCGGGGACATGGATCAAACCGAAGGACGACTACTGTCGTCCCGCCGCTCCGCCGGCGGGACGTCCGGTCGGCGGAGCGACCGGACAACGGGTGGCGATTGTAACGACGATGCCGCGCCAGCCCCTCGGTCACGTCGCGAAAAAGCCACGTTCGCCGCCAAGCTGGTCCGTTTGTGACGTAGACTCCAGAACGGAAGTGTCCGTCGATTCGGCATTGAGGTATTCCACAAAGGGTCGGATTCTCATGAGTCAAACCGCTTCCATCGAGTGGTGGAACAAGTCACAAGACGAGGTCGGCGTTCACAGCATGGACAAGCTGGTCTCGGTCGATTCGAAGTGGTCGGCTGTGTTGCAATCCGGGCGGGATGATCTGGACCGGGCGATCGCCATCACGGGGATGACCTGCGGACATCACAGAACCGTGGTCGAGGTCGGTTGCGGATTGGGACGCATGTCCACCGCGCTGGCGGATCACTTCGGTCGCGTCGTCGGTGTCGACATCGCGCCGCGACTGATCGAGGAAGCCCGCCATCGCAACGAGCTCAGTCGGGTGTCGTTCGAAGTCGCCGACGGAGTTCACCTGCGGCCGGAGTCGATTGCCGAGTGCGATACGGTCTTCTCGTACGAAGTCTTCTACTACATCCCTCCGCGGGGATTGACGACCTATTTTCGTGATGCGTTCCAACTGCTGCGGTCCGGCGGCGAGTTCGTGTTCCAACTCAACCTGGAACCGGTTCGCCTGAAGACCCGGCTCAGTTTCCTGCTGCGGCGGACGTTGTATTCGTGCGGCATCAAGCACTGGCGCGGCTGGCCGACGGGGGCCGGCTATCGGCGGTATCACCACTCACCCGCATGGCTGCGGCGGACTCTGACCGAGGTCGGATTTCACGTCGACAAGATCACAGGGTCCACAGCACGCCAGACGTGGATCGTCGCGAGGAAACCTGATCCTGCCGTGACACCTGATCAGACAGTGACGGCGCAATTGATTGGGAAAAGTGCAAAATGAGAAGTGATCAGTGCCAAGTGCAAAGTGATGGAAGGGCAGTTACGGTTCCAATCACGAACAGATTCGCGGAAGTGCGGTCCGGTGGCCGGCGAGCGAGCCGCGCGGTCGGGTTCGAGTGCTTGCCATTTTGCACTTGGCACTGATCACTTCTCACTTTGCACTGAACCGTTCAGTCCAGTCCCTTTAAGTCGAACTCTGCAAAGCCATCCTCCCATGTCGTCACTCGGCTCCGTCACCCGCAACGTTCTCGCCAGTTGGGGCACCCATGCCTCGAGCCTCGTGATCGGGTTCTTTCTGACCAGCTACATGCTGGGTGTCCTGAAGGAGTCGTACGGCAGTTGGCTGCTGGTCAACTCGATCGCCAGCTATGCGGCGCTGTTGTATTGCGGACTGGGTGAAACGATCTCGCGGTACGTCGCGAAGTATCATTCGGAAGGGAATTCACACCGCATCAACCAAGTGGTCACGCTCGTCCTGTCGATCTACCTTGGAATGGGGACCGTAGCGGTCCTGATGGCCGGCATCCTGTGTCTGACCGCCGGTTGGTGGGGCGGCTGGACCGGTGAGGATCTGCTCGAAGCGCGCCTCACGATTCTGATTCTGGGAGTCAACGCCGCTGTCGGAATGGCCGGCAGCGTGTTTGGCGGCGTGCTGCACGGCCTGCGGCGATTCGATCTCGAACGCGGCATTGGGTTCTCGTTCGATCTCGTGCGGCTGGTGCTGTTCCTCACTCTTCTGAGCAACCGGTACGGGCTGGTCACGATCGCGCTGATCTACTTTGTCGTCACGGTGGGTGAGAACCTGTCGTACATCATCCTGGCCCGACGCATCCTGCCCACACTCGCCGTCGGACCATCGCTGCTGGACCGCAAGGTCTTCCGGGAATGCGGCCAGTTCAGCTCGATGTCGTTTGTTGGTGTCGTGGCCGGCCAATTGATCAACGCCACCGACACGATCACGATCGGACTGCTGCTGGGGAAGGAGGCGATCGTCCCGTATTACATCGGGCTGCGGTTGATGCAGGCCGCCAAACAGCCGATCGACAAGATCGCGCACATCTGCATGCCGACGGCGGGCGCGCTGCAGGGGACACTCGACCGGGCGAAACGAAACCGGTTCCTGATCAAGACCCTGGGCATCGTGCTGCTGCTCACCGGCGGCGCGTTCATCGGCGCCTGGTTCTT
>JANMLE010001126.1:0-5481 GCA_031372385.1 Planctomycetota bacterium
CCGCAGTGGAAAGAATGGCCAGCGCATTCGTGCCGCCGAATCCGAATGAATTGACGACCGTGAGCGGTCCCGCCGGCGGAGCGGCGGGACTACCGTAGTCCGGTCGCTCCGCCGACTTGAGTTCTGACCGGCTCAATTCCCGCGCCCCATCCGTCGGATGAGTCTCATCAGTCCCATCCGCCGTCCGCCCGGCGGCGCACAACGACCGCGTCTTGGTGACGACTTCCAATCCGAGAGCCGCGAAATCAATGTGCGGATTGGGTGTGTGGAAATGCAGGTTGGGCGGGATCGTCCGCTTATGAAGCACAAGGGCGGCCTTGATGATTCCGGCGATCCCCGCCGCAGATTCGAGATGCCCGAGATTGGTCTTCACCGAGCCGATCGGACAGGGATTCTGCGACCGGCCCACACCAATCACGTGGCCAATCGCATGGGCCTCGGTCGGATCGCCGACAGCAGTGCCGGTGCCGTGCGCTTCAATGTAGGCGACCCGCTGCGGGTCCAGCCGCGATCTCGCGAAGGTCTCGCGAATCAACGCGGCCTGGGCCACGCCGTTCGGAACCGCCAGGCCGTTCGTCACGCCATCCTGATTGACGCCGGTCGCCTGAATCACGGCGTAGATGCGATCACCATCGGCCAGCGCTCGCGACAACGGCTTGAGCAGGATGGCTCCCGCGCCTTCCGCCCGGACGAACCCGTTGGCCGAAGCGTCGAACGCCTTGCAACGGCCGTCCGGTGATAGCACCCCCATCTTTGAAAAGGCGATCGCATTGACCGGACTGAGAAACGCGTTGACGCCTCCCGCAATCGCGAGGCGGCTGGTTCCTTTCCAAATGCTTTCACAGGCCAGATGAACCGCGACCAGTGATGACGAACAGGCCGTGTCCACCACCATGCTTGGGCCGTGGAAATCAAAACAGTACGAGATGCGGTTGGCGACAATGCTGAAGGCGGTCCCCGTCGCCGAGTACGAATCGACATTGGGACTCGTCTGGGATTCGTACTGCAACAGCGAGTAGTCCCACGTCGAAATCCCCACGTAGACACCGGTATCCGATCCGCGCAGCATGCCGGAGAGTTGCCCGGCGTCCTCGATCGCATCTTTCGCGACCTCCAGTATCAGGCGCTGCTGGGGATCCATCGACTGGGCTTCGCGCGGCGAGATGCCGAAGGCGGCCGGATCGAACTGGTCGATGTTCTCGATAAACCCGCCCCACTTCGAATACGTCGTGCCCGAGACCCTGGGGTCGGGGTGATAGAACTGCTTGATGCTGAAGCGATCCGGGGGAATCGCTGTGATCGCATCGACACCGTTTTCCAACAGACTCCAAAACTGCTCCGGCGTATTGGCCCGCCCGGGAAACCGGCAACCCATTCCAATAATCGCGATCGGTTCGTTTGCCAAGGGCGGCGCAATTGAGTGCCGCGGGGTTTCGTGAGTGGCCATGTTGTTCACTGTTTGTTTCTCAACCCGGGAATGAATCGTGACGCCCGATCCAAGATTTTGAATGCGCTCCTACACGCCGGGGCCACAGGCTCCCCGGTCCGCGGTCTCCAAGAATGCTGCCACTGTGTCGTGGGAGTGTCAACGAATCGCCGAGCGGGGACCGACCGCGAAACCAAGACCGCAGTCAGTGGTGCGAATTTCACGACTTGACAGAGTATCTTCAAGTACCGCGGGATCTTCGCTCGCCACGCCGGGACACGAAGTTTACCAAGGAATTCGTGGCCACGCTGAAAGCGAAATGCGTTCGTACCAACGCCCTGCCGGTCGCGTCCCCGAATTTGAACGGTCGGGTCGAGAGGTTCATCCAGACGATCAAATACGAGTGCCTGTTCAAGTCCATTCTGTTCGGCCACCGGCACTTGGATCACATCGTCGGTCAGTGAGTTGATTCCTCCAACTAGACCCATTCGCACATGGAACGCGGGAACCTGCCGCCGATGCGCGACGTTCCTGAAGAAGTCGAGATGCTTGACCGCGACCAGATCCCGATTCGGTCGTACGTCGGTGGGCTGGTAAAATCGAAGGCGGTCTGACAGCGGGCGTCATTGCTATGGCTTTAGCGTGACGCATGCAGTTGAAACCACATTCAACCGTTGGCAACCTCACGCCCCCATCCTGCCAATCTTCCGCCTGACATCCGCCGTCGTCACGTCACCCGCCGCATTGCCCTGCAAAATTTGCAGTGAGCCCTCACTGCCACCACCCCGAACCACCGCAGCCGGCCAGCGGTCGTTCTTCGTCGGGGAATGAGTGCAGTCCGATGGGAACGCATGATACCTGAGCCATCCACGGCGGCCAACCAGCACCCTGCAACGCCCGACCGCGTAGGATCGTCTGTGCCGCGTTCATTCCAGTGTCCGACCCAAGGGTCGCCGCTGGTGCCGATCGACCGGCAGTCGCGGCGGTGGTGGGCCGTCAATCGACGAAAATGCCCCGCGTGGACGGCACGACCGTCAGTCCGCCCCAACAATGCCCGGCGGTTTTCGGCGGCCCCGGACCGCTTGACCCACCGCTGCTTTATCTCGACATGACAAGAAGAAAGGTCGCCATCAGGCAACCTACCATTCGGCCTCGTGAGCGTGTCGAGTCATGGCCAATCGAGTGGAGCCCACATTTCTCCGAGCCGTGCCTTCGGTGCCAATTCCCAGCGACATGATCTCGTAACGACGGGGCCAATCTGGACAGCCACTTGGAACTCCTCGTTCGCGAACACCGCCGACTGCGGATTCCAAGATTCCAAGCCGATTGGCGATGCTCGCTTGACCGCAACAGCCTGAAACCGCAACCGTGATTGCTTGGGACGCATTTGGTGTGCTTTCAAGGGGGAAATTCATGGCCGGAGTTGGAACACAAAAGGTTTTCGAGAACGACCGGGTTGTGGTTTGGCATCTTGATCTGGAACCGGGTGAGCAGGGTGAACGGCACACTCACGAGTTGGACTATGTCGTCCGGATCATCTCGGGATCGACCCTTGATGTCTTTGGCCCGGACGGAGAATTGCTAGATACCGTTGAACTTGAATCCGGCGGAGCCGTTGCCTTTCGGGTGGATGGCGATCAGATCTTGGCGGATCGACCCGGATACCCTGTCGTGCCGGCAACTCACAGCGCGCGAAATGTTGGAACAAACACCTTCAGGGAAGTTCTCATTGAATTCAAAAAGACACCGGCAGTTTGAACGAAGCACAGCCCGCGGAATCCTCGAAGTGGAGTTGCGCCTTCGCTTCCCTTGGTTTGAATCGGGGGCGGATCTGTGTGCCGGGAATGACCGGTTGAATCATGAATCACCGTACGCGGCTCACCTCTGCTTGTTTCAGGGGCCAATTGATCGCCGACCCGGGTTGGTCTTCATTGCAGGACGAGGTTGTCGCGAACTGATTAGCTTCGCTCTTGGACAACCACCCGAGTACGTGACCTGAGAGTGTGAACAATTCCTGCCATGTCACGCAGTCTCAACTTCAGGATCGTCAGGGCCAAATCTTCAGGAAGACACTCCGCGAACTTGAGCCCCTTGATGGCGCCCTCGTCGAGATCAGGCAGTAGGTCATTGGCATCCTGAGTCCGGAGATGATCGATGGAACGCTGAATCTCCAGCAGGTCGACGGACTCGGTGATTGCCAGAGAAAAGCTGTCATGTTCAACGGGGATGTGGAGGGCCGCAGACAACGCGGAGGCCAGGCTGGCATTGGCTCCCTGGCCGGCGAACGTCCACCAGTGGGACTGTCCCACGGCATCAATCACGACCGTTGTGTCGACGGGGGTGAGCCAGTCGTATTCGGCACGAATCTGCTGCATTTGTGTCCGAGCCCGCTGTGACCACCAAGCCCGTTCTTCAGCAGACGTCAGGACATCTTGAATCGCTTGAGACAGCGGGAACCGCAACCCCTGTCCGGAACCCTTCCACCGGGACTGTCCCTTTTCTTCCGTGGCTTCCACGTAGGCCATCTTGCGAGACCAGTCGACGTGAGTCACCTTCCACGCGCGTCCACCGAGCAGTAGGACCCGCGGCCCATTCTGCTTGCCGAGAAACGTCAGTTCATCGACGAAACCCAGTTCACTGCGGCCGTGAACGACGGTGAACAGCGGTGGAGAAAGGAACACGGACATCAGTTCCATGAAATGCTTGCGGCCAAACGCCTCTTCGCCGCGGCGGCCGATGCCCAGCAGGCCCTGTTCCTCCCACAGTAACTCGTGCTGCAACATCCATTCGACGATGCGGTCGATGTCCTCGGGCGGCATCTGTTGAAACGCGGGCACCGGGGCGATCCACTGCCGCCACGTGGTTCGGCCGATCCCCTGTTCCTGCAGGACCAGCGCCATCAGTTGCTGCGCGAGCACATGATAGGGGCGGGCCGGTGGCACAATCGGCTCGACGAACCCTTTCGACCACAGTTCGATCAGCCCGGCCGCCTGAACGAGCGAATCATCACGAGTCGCCAGAAACAGGCAATTGCGGGTCGATCCCGCGCGTCGTCCGGTGCGCCCCATGCGCTGCAACAGACTCGACACCGTTGTCGGACTGTCGATTTGAATCACGCGATCCAGGTTGCCCACATCGATGCCCAGCTCCAACACGCTGGTCGCCACGATGACGCAATCGTCCCGATTGGCGAACGCGTCCTCGGCCTGGTGTCGCTGTTCCTGACTGAGCGAACTGTGAGTGACGAACGAGGTCACACCCAAGTGGCGCAATTCGAGACCGAGTTGCTCGGCGCGGGCACGACTGTCGATGAACACCAGCCGCTTCTCGCCGCGGTGCAACCGGGAGATCACGACCGCGGCGTTCTGCAGCGTCCCGACATGGTCCAGCCGCACATCGGCGTCATGTACGGAGCCGCGACCGTCACCCTCACGTATCGAGCCGCGACCGTCACCCTTGCCTGTGGAGCCGCGACCGTCAGGGAGCGGTTTGCCGGACGAGTCTTCGCCATCGATCACCATTCCGCTTCCTGACGGGCGCGGCTCCACAGGCGCGATGACACTTCTTGGCCTCTGACACGATCCGGCCAGCCAATCGATCAGCACTTCTGGATTGCCCACGGTTGCCGACAGGCCGATTCGCTGGATCTCACGACCGGCCAGCCGCGTAATCCGCTCCAGTACCGACAGCAGATGCCACCCCCGGTCGTCACCCGCGAACGCGTGGATCTCGTCGATGATCACCACCTGCAGGCCGCTGAACAGACCGCGGGCATCCACATTGGGTGAGACCAGCATCACCTCCAACGACTCCGGAGTCGTCAACAGACAGTCCGGCGGCTCGCGCAAGATGCGGCGGCGTTTCGACGGCGCGACATCGCCATGCCACAAGCCCGAACGGCGTCCCAGCAGCGTGCAGTACCGTTGCAGCCGCAGGTCGAGGTTGTTGAGCAATGCTTTGATCGGGCAGAGATAAAGGACACTCAGCCCCCGCCACTCCTCGGACAACATCCGGGAAACGACCGGCAGGAACGCAGCCTCGGTCTTACCGCCCGC
>JANMLE010001142.1:0-1080 GCA_031372385.1 Planctomycetota bacterium
CGGATCGAGATTGGCGCCGTCATTCGACACTTCGATCTGCACGAACTACTCGCCGCCACTCGTTGAACAAAGTCAACCTTCGTACCGGAGCCGCCAACTCAATGTCCATCGCCAAATCGCTTGACGCCAAGCTGCGTTCGATTCACGCCGATCCGATCGGATCGCGTGACTTCATCATCGCCGATGCCAAGGATGCCGATATGGCGTTCGGGATGTCCGCCCCCGGTGTCGTCCGCCAAGGCGGTTCGCCCGAGGATCATCAGGGTGAATTGCGGTTCAAGACTCTTCCCGAATACCGCGAACAGATCCGGCAGGTGATCGACCAGGGGATCGTCGACATCGTCCTGATGTCGGCCAGCACCTGTCAGCAACTGGCCGTTCAGGAGCGTCTCTTCGAGAACTCGCACATCACACCGGCGGCCCGGGCCAACGATGCCACGGATGTGCATCTGCCTCGCGGCGGACGGGTTCACACAGAACCGGCCCGTCCGTTTCGCACGGCCCACATCGACCACATGCAATGCGGACATCTCGACTGCTCCACCGACGAACGGCGGATCGGCGCGAACCTGGGCTTGTACTCGGTCACCTTCAACAACGATCAGACCCGCGATCTGGAGACGTTGCAGCGGTACAAGGAATTTCGCGAGGAGGCCGAGCGCAAGGGATTCCGGCACTTCCTGGAAGTCTTCGATCCCAACCGGCCCGAGGCGGTTTCCGCGGACAAGCTTCCCGGCTTCATCAACGACCTGATCGCCCGGACACTCGCCGGTGTCCCGCAGGCCGGCCGGCCGGTCTTCCTGAAGATCGTCTACCACGGTCCCCAGGCGATGGAGGAACTGGTCCGGTACGACCCGCATCTGATCGTGGGAGTCCTCGGCGGCGCGGCGGGGACGACGCTGGACGCCTTCCAACTGCTCCATCAGGCCCAGAAATACGGAGGCCGCGCCGCGCTCTTCGGCCGCAAGATCAACAGCGCGGAAGACCAGCTCGCGTTCATCGAGTTCCTGCGTCTGATCGCCGACGGCGTGATCGAACCGGAAGAAGCGGTCCGCGCGTATCACTCGGTCCTGAACAAAC
>JANMLE010001276.1:0-6051 GCA_031372385.1 Planctomycetota bacterium
GCCGCACAGTTTTGATTTGAGCGTTCTTGAGCGACGTCGTGCGGCATGAAAAAGACTCCCGACCCCTTCTCGGATAGTTTCTCAGTGCGACGGACGTACACGTCTGTCGCACAGCCCGGTGATTGAACGGATTCAATTCACCAGCGCCAGAGATGGCGCTGCCAATCCAATCCGGCGAAGGATCGCCCCATGCACGAACAATCAACACTTCTCCGCCCGTCGCGGCGTCTCCTGCTCCAGGCCCTCGGCGCAGGCTTGTGTGGCACCTTCGCGACATCGCTGCCCGGCTGCTCGCTGGGTGTGATGTTTGGAAAGATGGTCATGGGTGAGCCGCTGAATCCGGCCGAATTCCGGCAGATGGCGCAGACCGATCTGACCAAGGGAAAGCACACGGTGCTGGTCGTCTGCACGGCCCCCGATTCGATCGACTCCGAAAACTCCACGCTCGCCTATGACCTGATCGACGGCGTCACGCGGCGGATGAAGCTGCACGGGATCAAGGTCATCAATCCGGATCTGGTCGCCAGTTGGATCGACGAGCACGGCGGCATCGGGTCGGATCCCACGGAACTAGCCAACGAATTTGACACGGACTACATCGTGTTCATCGACGTCCAGTCCTTCAGTTTCCGCGAGCCGAACAGCCCGAAGCTACTCCGGGGCCAGGCCACCGGATTCGTGCGCGCCTACGAGGTCACTGAGGTCGGCGGTCACCACCGCGTCAACAACGTATATGGCACTGAATTCCATTCGACCTATCCAAAGCATCAGCCCATCTCGGAACAGGGACGGTCGTCACTGATCTTCCAGAAGGAATACATGGATCGCTTCTGCGACGTCCTGGCCGAGAAGTTTTACGACCATCGCGCCGGGGGAGACTTCTGATCCCGAGACTGCTTGCGTCGAAGCCGGCCCGACCATCGGGCGATCCCGACCAGACCACGGTGGAAGTCGCTGAATTCGCCAGAATTCAGGCAGTGGAGGTAGCTGAATTCGCAAGAATTCAGCCGATTTCGGTTCGATTCCTCAAACTGACTTCTTGCGAATTCAGCGACTAAACAGTTGCCGCGTGTGCCAGATTTTTACCGGCCCATCACGGGGAAAACGCTCCTATGTCCAGCCATCCAGCACGTCGACTGATTCGAAGCAAGCGGCTCTCCATTCTCGCCGCACTCGCTTGGTGCATCTCGTTCAGCGGTTGCCGCGTGGGCATGCTGCTGGGGCTGTTGATTGCCGGGCCGCCGACGGTGGAGCCGGAGTTCGACAAGCAGACGAAGGAGTCGATGACCGACAAGGACGTGACCGTCGCGGTCGTCTGCTTCGCCCCGACCGAGGTCCGCTACAGCTTCGAGAGCATCGACCACGAGGTCGCGAAGTATGTGACATTCCGGCTGGCCGAACACAAGATCAGCATCATCCCGCCGGATCACATCCGCGCGTGGCTCGAAGAGAACAAGGACTGGGACAAGCCGGAAGAGATCGGCGCCGCCTTCAAAACGGACTACGTGATCTACATCGATCTCAATGAGTTCTCGTTGTACGAGGAAGGGAGCGCCACCCTGTACCGCGGACGCTCCGAGGCCGTCATCAGTGCCTGGAAAATGGAGGAGGATGGAACGGCCGAGAAGATCTTCAGCATGCAGAAGATCTCGAAGTTCCCGCAGCAGCAACCGGTCAACACCTCCGACGAAACCTACAACAACTTCAAGGCGCGGTACTTGTCACGGCTGAGCGACGAAATCGGCCGGTTCTTCTACGAGTACTACTTGGCCGACGAGATCGGCACGGGAAGCTGAGCGGCGGATTCAAGACGCGAACACCAACCCGAAGCGTCAGCGAGGGCGTCGGAAGATCCTGTGGCTGAATTCGCAAGAATTCAGATTGTGGGATCGAACCGAAATCGTCTGAATTCTTCCGAATTCAGCTACCACAACGACAACATCGCAATTTCAAAATGCACGCAGTGGCTTGTCTTTGACACCGCCTCTGATCGGGGCGGAAGTTGGCCGACGGTCGCCGATGGAAACTATTCCACCGTCGCGGGAATCGCTGAGGGTGCGGCATCGACAACTTCGTTGCCGGTCGATTCCTCGGTGGCGGCAACTTCGCCGGCAGATACCGGCGCTTCCAGTGGCTCCGTGGCACGGTCAGGCTCAGATCCGCGCGCCAGTTCCGGCGAAACCTTGAACGGTCGTTGCAACTGCGACCAAGATCGGCTGAATTCCAGTACGGACAAAAGCAACGCGACGGAGCAGCCAATCCCCTTCCAGAGCTGAAGCTGCGCGCCCCACAGCGGCTCTGTGAAAAACCCGGTCACCGCGATCGCGGAGGCACTCAGCAAGACCCCCTTGGCGATCGTGGCATTGCGCAGTTGTTGCAGGGAATGTCTGGCGAGCGCGGAGCGGGCCGACAGGTGTGCGACCTGGCGGAAGGATTGCAGGTTGTCGCGAACGGCCTGCCGGTCCTGTTTGTGAATCGGGTCGGCCATCAAGTGCGAACGATCCTGTTCCGAGTCCTTCGGCGCGACTGCCTCGACGGGCGGTTTTTCGGCCGGACTTTTCAGTCGGATGAACCTGTGGGACTTCGCCAACACTTTGGGACTGGCTTCGCTGGCTCCTGTCCGGCTGCGGGCCAGCAGCCTCGCCATGAATTCGTCGACCGAATCCTCGGCTGGCGGATCGGTGTCGTCGGTGGGCGACGTCGATGGCTCAGAAGCAGACTGAGACTCGGACGTCTCATCAGCCGGACGATCTGCCGATGAATCGTCCCCGGTCAATTCCTCTGATTCATCCGGCGACTGCTCACCGGTGTTGGTGACTCCATCGGTTGAGTCCGGACGTTGAGATTCTGCCGCCGAACGGCCCGGCAGATCGAAGAGCATGGCCAGATGGGCGTGCAGATCGCTGACCGATTCCGCCGGTGCCGGGGGGGCATCGTTCGATACGGCAGCGGCATCGTGGGATTCTGTCGTGTCCGAACGAAGTGCATCAACCACCCAACGGGGATGTTCGCCATCATCGGCCCGCTCCGAATTCCCGGTAGCGGGCGGCGTGTCCACCCACCACGACGGCAACGTGCTTGGTGTGTCGGAATCCGCGGGGCTTGCGACTGCCGGGACACCGAACTGGCGGTTCACCTCAGCCAGCGTGTCAGTGGCATTCAAGGACTGGTCGACGACCGGGTGTTCGTCGTGCTCAATCGCGAATGGCTCCGCAACTTCGGCGATCGCTGTGGCAAACGTGCTTGATTCAAATTCGCCTCCGTTCCCAGACGCGCCGGGATTCCCCTGCGCGGTCACACTGCGCGACTCTGGTATCGACGATGTCGTCCGCAGAGAGGCCGCCCACGAATCGTCCGCAGACTCGGCGACCTCGTGCATCAACGCGGAATGCGGTGACGCGGCCGCCGCGCGAGCCCACGGATCGTCGCCCGGGCTGGAGCGAAGAGTGCTTTCCGGCTCGGTCCAAGGTGATGGCATGTTGGATGTCACCAGCGGCGACGAGAATTCGCCGCCAGTGCCGACGACGGCATGCCTGTCAACCGGACTGCGGCCAAACTCCCGGTCCACCGTCGCCAAGGCGCTCCAATCCACGGCGACACCGAAGTCGCCAGTCGGATCGGGAAACGAGGGGATGGGGGTCGGAAGTGTCGATGGCAGTGGCAGTGGCGGCGGCAGCGGCTGTGCCTGTGGCAGTGCCTGTGGCAGTGTTTGTGGCAGTGTTTGTGGCGGAGCCTGAGTCTGGGCCTGGGGTGATGATGAGGATTCACGCGGTGGCGGAAGCGTCCGTCGCAACTCGTCAATCGCTTTCCGCTCGGCCTGAAGTTGAAGCCGATCTTCTTCCAGTCGCGATTGAAGCTCCGACTGCATCCGCAATTCGGTGTCGCGCACATGCGCGAGCATTGTGGCTTCGACCTCCCGCTGCCGACGCAATTGGGCCAGCGCGTCTTCCGCCTGTTGGCAGCGGTCCTTCAAGCCTTGAAGCTCAAGGAGGTCGGCCGCCGGTGGAAGGTTTTGAACGTTGGGGTCCAGAGTCGGCGGCGGTACACGGCGCAACTCGTCAAGCTCCTGACGCTCGGCCTCAAGTTGACGCCGGTCCTCATCCAGACGCGATTGACGCTCCGACTGCATCCGCAATTCCGTCTCGCGCACCTGCGCAAGCATTGAGGCTTCGACCTCCCGCTGTCGGTGCAGTTGGGCCAACACGTCTTCCGCCTGTTGGCAGCGATCCTTCAAGCCTTGAAGCTCAAGGAGGTCGGCCGCCGATGGAACGCTTTGAACGTTGGGAACCGGAGTCGGCGGCGGTACACGACGCAACTCGTCAAGCTCCTGACGCTCGGCCTCAAGTTGACGCCGGTCCTCATCCAGACGCGATTGACGCTCCGACTGCATCCGCAATTCCGTCTCGCGCACCTGCGCGAGCGTCGAGCTTTCCACGTCGCGCTGTCGACGCAGTTGCTTCATGGCGTCTTCCGCCTGTTGGCAGCGATGCCTCAAGCCTTGCAGTTCAAGGCGGTCCGCCTCCCATTGAACATGGCGCTCGTCAGCTTCCGACTGATGTTGTCGACGTTGGGCTTCGCATTGGGTCTTGAGCGCCGCGAGTTCGGCAAGTTCATTGGCCAGCTTGACCCGATCCGCGGCGCAACGCTGCCGGTCCTGCTCGTGCTCGGTGCGACCGAGTTGCAACTCCGTTCGTGCGGCGGCCAGCCGGTCTGCTTCCAACTGCGATGTTGCCCGCTGTTGTTCGATCGCATTCAGTTGGGCGGCCAGTTCACCGGTCATCCGTTGATAGGCCGACTCCCAATCGTGCCAGACCGCGATGTGTTGGGCATGCTCTTCGGCAAGATGTTGGCGCGCCGCTTCCGCCACAGCCGCGATCCGTCCGGCTTCGAGGGCGACTTGCTGGTGGCGGCGTTCGACCTGCGCCTCACGCTCGTCAACCTTGTCGGCCCGCTCCTGCAGGTGCTGCGTTTCCGCGGCAATCTGTTCGGTCCGGCGTTGCAGTTCTTCCTGCCGCAATTGCAACTGGCGCAAAGGAAGGCCGGCATCAGTCTCGGCGGGTGCGGGTCTTGCGGCAGCGGCGGGAACAATCGACTGACTCGTCAGCCGAAGTTCCGACAGGCACCGTTGGATTTCGTCCAGTCGCGAATCGAACTGGGCACGGTCGTTCGCCACCGAAGACAATGATTCCGGCGATTCGGCCGTCATTGTTTGCGTGTCACGGCTGCGCTGAACCGAGTCGCCGTGCGCCGAGTCTCTGTAGGCCACGTCACCAAGTGAATCGGCGACTCTTTGAAGCGGCGTGTCGGCGTTCGCGTCTGGTGCGACCAACATCAAACTCGCTTGGTGGCGGTGAACTGAGACACCAGTATTGTCGGGCCAGTTTGGCAACGGCAACGGCTGCGGCAACGGCATGACAGGCGCAGTCGACGCCGCGGTGACGGCGATGGGAATCACACGTGGAGACGGTTCGCAAACAACCTCGACCAGCGAATCGGTCCGACGAGCGGCGTGTCCGACTGGATCGACGCCAACCGGATCGACATCGGTGCCAGCCCGCGCGACGACAGGTTGAGCAGGCATGACGAAGGCCGGGCTCGTGGCGAGCGGGTCGGCGAATTCCGGTTCCACTTGTGAGTCACCGGCCACCATTGGCGTCTCGGCGAAAGCGGCCGCCTCATCCTTAGTCGCCGATCGGACGCGAAACGTCACGGGGCCGACACTCAACCGGTCGCCGGGGCGCAGCGCCATTTCCGAAACAGGGCCGTCATTGACCCAGGTATGGGGGTCCATCGACTTGACGATGGTCCGGTTTTCACCAACGAGGATGAGTGCGTGTCGATCGACGACTCCGTCAGCGTGCAGGCGAATCCCGCAACTCGCCGCGGTTCCGATCAAGTGGCGTCCCGGCACCAGCGCGATCGACGACAAGCCGCAGTGCGCGGGGGGGTCGAGCACCAGCGGCGCGTTGAAATTCAGCGGGATCGGGCGGCGTGTGGAGATCATGGTGGTGGTGGTCATCCGGCCGGAGACTTCCTGCGGGAATCGCCCTG
>JANMLE010001359.1:0-2605 GCA_031372385.1 Planctomycetota bacterium
GCTTGCGCATCGTGCTTGTATGCCTGTTTCTGCCGCTCGCCTTATACCTCGCGCGGCCGAAGATGAGTCGTTTAACGTCGTGGGCCTCGCCCCGCCCGTGGTTGGTGATACACGCTCAAGATTCGCGGGGCGATGCCCACGCGGTTAAACAAAAACGTCTCATGTTGGGCCGCGCGAGGTATGACCGGCGGCCCTGGGTTTCCCGCCGTTGGAGACATCCGGAATGACGACCGGACTGCGGGCGATCGGTAACAGAACGGTGAATGTCGTGCCGGAGCCGAGAGTGCTGTCGACCGTGACCGTCCCGTGATGGGCTTGGACGATGGCCTGGCAGATGCTCAGGCCCAGTCCGTTGCCGCGCGTTTCCAGGCCGCGTTGCCGCGACTTGTCGACCTGGTAAAAGCGGTCAAAGACCCGGCCCAGTGAGTCGGCCGGAATCCCGATCCCCGAATCGCGCACGTCCAGGCGGGCGAAGCGATGATCAACCGCCCGCGCCAGACTGACCTGCACCGATCCGCCAGCCGGTGTGAACTTGATCGCGTTGTCGATCAGGTTCGTCAGCAACTGCCGCAGTTCGCGGGGATTGCCCTTCACCTGCAGGTCCATCAGTGACGCGCGCAACGTGACATGGCGTTCCTGGGCCACCGGTTCAAACATTTCGACGGCGTTGCGAACCAACTCATCAAGCGACACCTGTTCCTGCCGGGTTTCCGCGGCGACGGCCTCGCTCTGCGTCAGTTGCAGCAGTTGATTGACAACCTGGGCCAGATGCCGGCACTCGTCGTTGATCTGAAACAGCAGCTCCTCATACTCGGCCGCCCCGCGGGGTTTTTGGAGGGTCACTTCGACGAGGCTTTGAATGGCCGCCAGTGGCGACCGCAACTCGTGCGCGGCGTTGGCGACAAAGTCGCGGTTCTTCTGCAGGTGGGTCGCGATCACATCCAGGAAGGTGTTGATCTTGCTGGCGAGTTGATCCAGTTCATCGCCCACGCCGCGGACCACCAGCCGCTCCTCCAGATGACTCGGGCGCAGCCGCTCGGTCGTGCGGATGATCTCTTGCAGCGGCGCGATGGCCCGTTCGGCCAGCAGCAGACCGCCGAGCGGGGCCAGCAGAAAGATGGCCAGCCCGACCGGGGCCAGGATCCGCGTCAGCCGGTTCACGTCGTCATCCACGAACTGGATCGGAGTCCCGACACGCACGTATTGACGGGGAAATCCCCGCTTGTTCAGTTCCACTTCAATCGACCGGTGTGTCGCCGAGCCCCAGACATTATGGCCGCTGAACGAACCCAGAAACTTGGTGAGCGGCTTGTCCGACGCGTTGTCGCTGCGCCACAAGTCGTGTTCGCGGGTCTCATCCAGCCAGTGGATGGACCAGTCACTCTTGCGGTGAGCTTCGGCCTTGCGCTTCATCTCGGCGATGATTTGAGTCTGATCAACCTTGTAGTACTCTTCGACCAGCAGCAGCAGTTCCGCGGCTTCGGCCGCGAGCACCTCGTCGGTTTCCAACACGAGATAGAACCGCAATCCCTCGCGAACGGCGAACAGGGCGATCAGCACGGTCAGCAGGACAACGACGGTGTTCCAGACAGTCAACCGGACGCGCAGCGTGCGCAACGTGTTGGCGATCCGCATCAAGGCAGAGTGGGACATTTGTCGGCAACAATCACGAGACGATGAGGCACCGGAACCCGGCGGAATCCGCGATCCCGCAACCGTGCGGGGGATCATACGCGGGACCGGGGGCAATTCCGAAGTTCAACCGGGAATTCCCCGCGATCACGGCTCCGCCTTCGTATGCCTCGCGCGGCGGGCCTGAGACGTTTAACCGCTACGCCATCGGCGTGCGCGCGTGGGGGAGCAACCCGTCGTTCGCGCGCACGCCGATGGCGTGGCGGTTAAACGAAAACGTCTTGCTGCTCCCACGCGGTCACGGCTCCGCGACATCGTCGCCGGCGATCGCATACCCGCGGCCGCGCACCGTCTTGATGATCGATTCGGTGCGGCCCTTGTCGAGCTTGCCCCGCAAACGGTTGACGTGGACCTCGATCACGTTCGTCGTCCCGTCCCAGTTGAAGCCCCAGACGTGCTCGCACAGCATCTTGCGGGTGACCACCTGACCGGCAAAACGCAGCAGCAACTCCAGCATGCTGAATTCGATCGGCGTCAAATCGACGTCCCGACCCACGCGGGAAACCCGCCGCGTGGTCAGGTCGAGCGTCAAGTCGCCCACCGACAGCACCGGGGTGGGACGGACGCTGGTCCGGCGGACAACGGCGTTCACGCGGGCCAGCAGTTCGGCGAATTCAAACGGCTTGCAGACGTAGTCGTCGGCACCCGCGTTGAGCGCCGACACGCGCTTGTCCACCGAACTGACGGCCGTCAACAGGATGACGGGGCACAACACCCCCTGGCTGCGGATGTCGCGCAGCACTTCCTGCCCGCTCCGCTTGGGCAGCATCAGATCGAGCACGATCGCATCGGCCTGCTGCGACTTGGCGGCCTCGGTTCCCGCCACGCCGTCCTGAACCCAGTCACACTTGTGCCCCGCTTCCGTGAAGCCCTGGAGCAACGCCCGGCCGATGGCGGGATCATCTTCCACCAC
>JANMLE010001360.1:0-2623 GCA_031372385.1 Planctomycetota bacterium
GGCGAACTGCAAATTCAGGCCCACCGCGCCGGTGCCGTAGCTCATCAGGATGATGTGCGAGTTCGGGTCTTCCTTGAACTGCTTCAGCACCGGCTCGCGCTGCTTGGTCGGGACACCGCCGTGATAGATCAGCGCTCCGTACTTGGCCATCGGCTTGGCGAGCCAGTCGAGCACCTTGGTCCACTGGCTGAAGAGGATTGCCTTGCCACCGCTGGCGGCGATTTCTTCCATGTCCGCTTCCAACCGGTCGAGCTTCGCGCTTTCGCCGGTGAGGGGATCGAAGTTTGTGATCTGCTTCAACCGCAGCACCAGTTCGAACACGTGCTGGACCGAGATCGAATCACCCAGTTCATTCAGGTGGATCACGCCATCCTTCTCGGCTTTTTCATAGGCGTACTTCTGGGCGGGGAGCAGTTCGAGATACTCGTCGCGATCCAGTCGTGGGGGCATGTCCTTCATCACCACGTTCTTCGTGCGGCGCAGGATGAACTGCTTGGCCAAAAGCTGCAGTTGCCGCAGATCGGGCGTGGCGTTCGGGGGAACGACTTCCAAGAATTCGTACAACGCGCCGAGTTCTTCCAGTCGGTTCTCGATCAGAGTTCCGGTCAACGCCCAACTGCGGCGGCGCGGCAGGGCGCGGGCGGTTTCGGCGGTGCGTGACGTGCGGTTCTTGATCCGCTGCGCCTCGTCCAGCACGACCAGATCGAACCGTGGGAATTCATCCTCACCGATCGCGGCGAAGTCCCGCACCACGGCTTCGTAGTTCGCGATCAGGACGGGCACGCCAGGCATCGTCCACGTCAGTCGCCGGCGCTCGCTGTCCCCCTCGACCACGACAAACGGCAATTCCTCGGCCCACATCCGGAATTCACGCTGCCAGTTCGGAAGCAGTGGTTTGGGACAAACCAGCAACACGCGGCGGACTTGTCCGCTGCGGATCAGCAGACGGATCGCGGTGATCGTCTGCATGGTCTTGCCGAGCCCCATCTCATCGGCCAGCAGCGCGGACGATTTGGAAAACAGCCAGCCGATTCCCTCGTACTGATACGGGAACGGCTCGAACGGCATGATCAATTCCTGCCCGCCGAGCCACGATTGCAGCGGTGGCTGCAGCAGGTAGAACAGCCGGTCTTCCATCGACAGCGCATCGTCGGGTGGCTTGAGCCGGGTCAGTTTCTTCTTGGCCTCGGCGAGGGCCGCGTCGTCCATCAACGACACGGGCCGCGGCGGTTCGAGCGAGATCAGTTCCTCGTCCGCGTGATCAGCCTTCCCTTTTTCACGAACAGGTGGGGGCGTTTGAAACGCTTCGCCTTCGGGAAACGTGATCCCGAACGTGGTGACCTTTTGGCGATGCGGTCTCCACGGAGGTAACAGCGCCGGGACACGCGGAGCGACAACGGACTCAACCTCGATCACGGGCCAGCGCTGCAGCGCGACGTTCATCCCCGATGAATAGACCTGCGCGGAGATCCCCAGCGAGACCGCTTCACACGCGACGTCGGCCAGTAATTCGTCAAGTGAGAAACTCGGCTGTTCCAGATTCCAGTGCGGAGCGGGAACTTGGCCTTCGCCGTGGGCAAGTACGTGGCCGCGCGCGGCGTGGCGGGCCGTCATTTCGTCCAGCATGCGGAGCGAACCATCAGTCACGGGGCTCGTCCTTTGAGAGGCAGTTCGAACAGCCGCGGTCGCGAGGGGGTCGGGAGTCATTTTAATGCCGCCGGATCTCGATTCAAGTTTCATTTAGCGACGTCGTGCGGCATGAAAAAGACTCCCGCCCCCTTCTCGGAAAGCCTTTGAAATCAGCCGGTGCGGGCCGTGCCGAGACGCAGGGTTTCGGTCAGCGCCTCACGAACCCGTTCGAACGGTTCTCGCAGCAAGTCGGCGTTGGCGGGGAGTGCTTTCACGTGCCGCGCGATCTCGGCGCGATCCGCGGCAAAGTCCGGGTGAAACGCGATGCCGTGCGTGCCGAGGGCCAGTTGCGTTGATTCGTCGGTCACCTTGTCCGTCAGATAGGCGACCGCCATCGGCACGTGCTGGCGCAGGTCTAGGATCTCATCGGATTCGATCAGGACCAGGTGCGGCTTCACGCCGATCTTGTCGAGCAGCGTCCGGCCGAGCAGTTCACCCAGCACGAACGGACGGAGCGTCGGTCCGTACAGAATCTGCTGCGCCCGATTCGGCTTGACCGCAGCGGTGCATTGGAATTCGAGCGGTCGGCCAAACCGGTTGGTCACCAGCAGGCCCCCGACGAATCCCCGCTCCGCATCCTCGATCGCCGTCAGAAATCCCAATCGAAACGGGTCTTGATTCCCGTGCGACATCCAGCGTTCCTTGCCGTCCGTCCCCGTGCTTCAGGCCCGCGAGAATCCACTCGCGCAGCCGGCACATCCGTGTTCGTCCGTCAACTTGATCGGAGTCCCACCGAGCGGGACTTGAGCGGGATCGGTCCAACCGCAGATCATTCGATTGCGGGATTGGCGAAACTTGGCGGGACGAATCCGTCGGTGGGAGATTGTCTCAAGTCTCCAACGGGCGAAGTGTCACTGCATTGGCGAGCGACGAATGGGGCGATGCAGCGATGCCCGCGTGGTTCAATGAATCCCTCAACGGTGAATCTGTTCTT
>JANMLE010001423.1:0-2201 GCA_031372385.1 Planctomycetota bacterium
TCCCCTTCGATGCCGCCGAACTTGTCGGTCTTGAAGACTTTCTCGAAGACTTTTTCACCCTGCGGATTGTTGATCTGGACGGTGAAGTCCCTCTCGCCGAAGGCCGTCGAATCGGGCTGGTCGTACTTCGACGTTTCGATCCAGAACTTGAACTTCACGGTCTGTTCGGGACGGTAGACCGGCCGGTCCGTGATCGTGAAGACGCGCGTCGCCTGGTAGTCCTGGTCGTGATGTTGACCCCACCACGCATGTGTGAATCCGGTGTAGGCGAGCCGCCCTTCCGGCGTGCGGGCCATGATCAACCACTGATGGTTCTGGTCGACTTTGGCCGCGGGGAGCATCAACTGACCGTCGGCATTGGTGAACTCGGCGAAGTTCGTGGTCAGGATCTTCCATTGTGGTTTGTCCGGGGCGACCTGCTCCTGACGCCAGCCGAAGAACTCGACGTTCGCCTTGGCGATCGGCAGACCGCTCACCGCGTCTGCCACGAAGTACAGCGACTGGCCGTCGAGCGGTTTGCGGACGAGGGCCATGTCCGCCAGCCAGACGATCACGCGGCTGACGTTGCCGTCTTTCATCGTCGCGGTCACCAGATAGGCGCCCGCCTTCTGCAATGGCGTGGCGATCTTGATCAGGCTGTCGTAGTGGTCGGCCTTCGGTTTCAGGTCCAGCGTCCAGTTCGCCACCTTCGCGCCGAGGTATTGCGTTTGACCCTCGGTGACGAGTTTGTAGCCGACGTCTTGAATGTTGGTCCGCTGCCAGTCGATTTGACCGGGGGCTGATTTCAAGTACGCCTTCACGTCGTTGAGCAGCTTGTCGATGTTGATCGCGTGTGCTTCCAGCGTAACCTGCTTGCCGTTGCGGTATCGCAGATCGATGGTCGCTCCCTTGCCGGCCGGCATGACCTGCAAATTCTCGAAGCGGCCCCAGTTCTTCACGATCTGGTCGACACGCTGCTGGCGGTGGCCTTCATCACCGAACTTGGCGAGCGCGCCCTTCCAGGCGATGGCCGCCTTCACGTACTGACGACGGTCTTCATAGGTCTGAGCGACCATGTCACCGGCGCTCTTCGCGTACTGGTCGTTGCCGCGCTGGAAGATCTGCTGGAAGATCTTGAACGCGTTGAATTCATCGGCCAGTTTCAACCGGCGGACTCCGGTCGCCAGCTTCGCGATGGTTTCATCATCCCCCAGCGTGTGGACCGCGAACGGTCCGCTGTCGTCCTTGTCGTCGTCGCGACCGCTGCCGCCGCGCAGCCAGGCCATCGTCTGGACACCGAATTGATTGTGCAGAAAATGAGCCCAGTTCGTGTCCGCTTCATTGCGCAGGCCGTTGTCGAACTCGACCCCTTGCAGCAGCATCCAGCGCCAGCGCTCACCGTCGGATGCGGCCGTCTCCCACGACTTGGGGATGCGGTGAAAGACTGGCTGGTCATCCGCGTCGACGGGTGCTCCCTTGCTGTCTCCCCCGCCGCCTCCGCCCCAATGACCGCGGCCCCAGAATTGGTTTCCCTCTTCGTAGTCGGGCAACGTCGCCAGATCGGTCAGCGCTTGCAGTCGCCACGCTTCAACCCCTTGCAGCGTGCCGGCCATCTCCAGAAAGAACCGGCCGACTTCCGCCTTGTTGGCGTCCTGAGTGGCGAGGGGAAGCGCCTGCTGCATCAGTTGCAACGCCCGCACTCGGTCACGGGCGGTCGACGAGACATACTTGCCGCCGCCGCGATGCGAACCCCGTTGATACTTGCCGGCGACAATGAAACCCCATTGGTCGATCCCGCCGTACTGCTGGGCGGCGCCGCGGAGCAACCGCCAGTTCTTTTCATGCGCCTTGATCGACGCCTCGACCAGTTCATCGAACTCGTCGGTCCGCCCGAGATTCCGCAGCGCTTGAACGGCGAGTGCCAGATCGGTAGCCACCTGCTTCGCATCGGTCTTCGGATCAAGAGCGAGTTTTCGGTAGCCGTCGTAGGCCACCTTGAAGTTGCCCGCATCGAATTGCTTCTTCATCTCGTCCCGATTCACAGGCTTACCCCCCTCCTGCGCCATCAACCACCATGAGGCCGCGACCACCGACATCAGGCTGGCCAGAACAATGTGCTTCCGCATGATGTGAACCCGTTCCTTGCGTCAAAGATGAACCGAAGCCGACCGAAATGTGCCGCCGAGTATAGCGTCGATCGGTCCGATACGAAGCCAACGGGA
>JANMLE010001457.1:0-13090 GCA_031372385.1 Planctomycetota bacterium
GTCTGTTTCTCAACGTTAACGCACGTCCCGTCGGCGGAGCGACGGGACTACAGTACGATTGCCGGGAGCGACTTCGAAGGAATCACTTCGCGCCGAGGCAATACAGCGACTCGACCCGTTTTCCGTCGCGCTGGGCGGCAACCCGCATGTAGATCCGGCTGCCGACGATCGTCGGCGTGGCGTAGACGTCTGAGCCGAGTTGGTTGTCGCCGATCAATTCAAACCCGGCCGGAGACGCCTTGAAGATGTACGTCTTGCCCGCTTCACTCGTCGCGAAGATGTGCTCGCCGACCATCACCGGTGAGGCGCTGTACGTCCCCTCAATGCGGCCCTTCCAGACCTCTTCGCCTGTGTCACACTTCCAGCACATTGCGACGCCGGCATCCAGCACGGTGTACAAGTATCCGTCGCGGACCAGCATCGAGGGGACATAGACGCGCATGTTGTTCTTCCAGACGATCTTCCCCGAGCCGTCGGCGGCGATCGCGGAGATGTGGTTCGTCGGATACCCGCCGCTGGTGAAGATCAGGTGGCCGTCGGTGACCGTCGACGTCACGCATTCGGTCGTCGAACCCTCGATCTCCCAGAACTTCTTGCCGGTCAGCGGATCGAAACTGGTGACGAGGTCGCAGCCCGTGAAGATCAGTTGTTCGCGACCCGCCACTTTCAGCACGATCGGCGACGTGTAGTTCGGCGTCTGCGGGCGGGGCTGCTTCCAGACGATGTCTCCCGTTTCGCGATTCAGCGCCGCGATCGCGCCGGTCCCCTTGTTGTCGGCGGAGACCAGCAGCAGCGAACCAAACACGGCGGGCGACGAGCCGAATCCCTGGTGCAGGATGTAGTCGGTGATTTTCGTCTGCCAGACCTGCTTGCCGCTGCGGTCGAGTGCCGTCGTGTAAATCGCCCCCGCGTTCAAGAAGTTGATGTAGATCCGCGGCCCGTCGCAGGCGACCGTCGACGAGGCCAGTGAGCTCTTGTTGTTTCCCTTGGTTTCAAATCCCCCCTGGTGAATCTCGGTCTGCCAGAGTTGCTTGCCGGTGTTGCGGTCGAAACACAAGACCGACTGCACCTGGCGATCGTGCTCGGCGGTGGCGAGGAACACCTGATCCCCGACGACCGTGGGTGAACCGTGACCGCGGCCCGGCACGGAACTCTTCCACAGGACGTTTTCCGTCTCACTCCATTTCAGCGGCGGATGCTGGTCGGCCGAGGCGATGCCGTTCCGGTTGGGACCGCGCCACCAGGGCCAATCGGTGGCGGCAAACGTCACTGCGCCTTCGCCCTGCGGAGTTCGCACAGGTCGAGGTTCCTCGGCGTGCGCGGCCACAGCGACAAACAGGCCCATTCCAAACACAGCGCCGGCACACAATCGTCGAAGCATGAACCGCATCCTTAAAAATTACTGTAGTCCCGTCGCTCCGTCGACGGGACCGTCGCGGAGGTGGAGCAAATCCTGCAGGCACGCCGTTCGCCGCGTGTCCCGCCGACGGAGCGGCGGGACTACAGTAGGTTTGCCGGGAAAGTCGGTCAACCAACAGCACTCATTGCCTACGCCAGAATATCGCGGACGATCTCGCCCTGCACATCGGTCAGGCGGAAGTCCCGGCCGGCGTATTTGTACGTCAGCTTGAGATGATCCAGCCCCAACAGGTGCAGCATCGTGGCGTGCAGGTCGTGCAGATGGACCTTGTCTTCCACGGCGAAGTAGCCGTAGTCGTCGGTCTTGCCGTAGCGGATGCCCGGTTTCACTCCGGCTCCCGCCAGCCACATGGTGTAGCCTTGCGGATTGTGGTCGCGGCCGTCGTCTCCCTGCGCCACCGGAGTCCGGCCGAACTCGCCGCCCCACAAGATCAGCGTGTCTTCCAACAGGCCGCGCGACTTGAGATCGATGAGCAGCGCCGCGATCGGCTGGTCGACCTCCATTGCGTTCTTCGCGTGGTCGGCCTTCAGGTTGCCGTGCTGGTCCCACTTGTAGCTGTGCGTGCATTGGACGAAGCGGACCCCGCGTTCGATGAAGCGGCGCGCCATCAGGCACTGCCGACCGAAGTTCTTCGTGGCGGGCTGATCCAGTCCGTACAGCTTTTGGGTTGCCTCGGTCTCGTCGCTGATGTCCTGCAATTGAGGCGCGGCCGACTGCAATCGGAACGCGAGTTCGAACGATTCGATCCGGCTTTCCAAAACGCTGTCGGGACCAGTCGACGCCAATTGGTCGGAGTTCATTTCGCGGAGAAGGTCGAGTTCCAACCGCTGCAAGTCGCGCGACTGCTTCTCGGCGTTCTCGATGAACGGGATCTTCGCCTGATCCGACGGAATGCTGGCGTTGCCGAGCGGCGTCCCGGCATAGACTGCGGGCAGGAAAGAAGAGCTGTAAGCGTTCACTCCACCATGCGTCAGCGTGGGACACATGGTGATGAAGCCGGGCAAGTCCTGGTTCTCGGTCCCCAGTCCGTACGTGATCCACGATCCCATGCTCGGTCGGACAAACGTGTCGCTGCCGGTGTGCAATTCCAAGAGCGCCCCGCCGTGGCGCGAGTTCGATCCGTGCATGCCGTTGATGATGCACAGGTCGTCGGCCCGCCGGCCGACGTGTGGAAAGATGTCGCTGACCCAGGCACCGCTCTCACCGTACTGCTTGAATGCAAACGGCGACTTCAACAGGTTGCCGGTCGGTGCCGAGAAGACGCGCGGCTTGGCGAACGGCAGCGGCTTGCCGTGGTCCCGTGCCAGCAGCGGCTTGTAGTCGAACGTGTCGACCTGCGACGGCCCGCCGTGCATGAACAGAAAGATGACCCGCTTGGCCTTCGGCTCGAAGTGCGGCGGCTTCACGGCCAGCGGATTCGCCCGCGCTGCGGACTTGGCGTCGGCCCGCGCTTCGTCGGCCACCAGACCCGCGAGGGCCAGGCTGCCAAATCCCGCGGCGCTGCACTTCAGCAGGTCGCGACGATTGAGAACCGGTGTGAAACTGTTGCAGGGCATTGGATCACCTACTCGACATACACGAATTCGTTGGCGGACAGGACCGCGCGGCAGAGGCTGGTCCAGGCGCGCGGTTCGATTTCCGCGGCAGCGATGCCGGATTGAGTCATCGCGGCGCGGAGCCGGTCGAGGTATCCGGCGGCGCGGCTAACTTCGGCTTCGGACGGGGCGCGGCTGTACGCGAGATCATACAAATGACGCACGCGGGCCGGCGGGTCGAGATCGGTGCGTCCCAGCAACTGACTCGCGAGGACTCGCGATTGATCGAGGACGAACGCGCTGTTCATCATGAACAGCGCCTGCGGTGCGACCGTCGTCTGATCGCGCTGGCCGTTGAGTGTGCTCGGGTCGGCGAAGTCGAACGCCGTGAAGACCTCGAACAGCGCGGACCTCACCACCGGCAGATAGATCGAACGGCGGCGGCTGTTGTAGATCGCGGGGTTCACATTCGCCGTGCTGGTGACATACGCCCGGTTGGCCGTGGGAAGCATCGTGCCGCCGGGTGTTTCATCAAGCTGGCCGTTCACGGCCAGCAGCGAATCGCGCAGCACCTCGACATCCATCCGCTGCCGATGGAATCGCCATAGCAGGCGGTTCTCGGGATCGGCGAGCGCGGCGCGAGCGTCGTGCGTGGTACTCATGCGGTACGCGGATGAGGTGACGAGTTGCCGGTGGAGGTGCTTGATGGACCATGAGTGCGGTGCGCGGAACGCGTTCCCTGTGAACTCACCCGCCAGCCAATCGAGCAACTCCGGATGCGACGGGCGTTCGCCCAGCCGTCCGAAGTTGTCGGGTGAGCGGACCAGGCCGTGGCCGAAATGCCACTGCCAGACGCGATTGACCATGACCCGCGACGTCAGCGGATGCGCGCGACTGGCGAGCCAACGCGCCAATTGAAGCCGCCCGCTTCCTTCGGTCAGTTCGCGGTTTGCCGCACCGGTCAGGATGCGTGGCAACTGCCGGGGAACTTCGCGTCCCAGTGTGAGATGGCTGCCGCGCAGATGGATCTTCAGCTTTTCGGGCTTCGATTCCGCGACCGCCATCGCTTCCGCAAACTTCGGAATGGCGGCTTCCTGACTGGCCAGTTCGTCTCGTCCGGCCTTGAGTTGGGCCGCCACATCTGGCGGGAACGCGGCTTCAATGTCGGCCGGGACCGCGAACGGACCCTTGGGATCGACGATCAACAGCCGTGCGGCTTCGAGGACAGGATCGGCGAGTGACTTGGCATCTTTGCCGGCGGCGGTCGCCTTCAAGTCGGTCCAAGATTGTTGAGCTTCCGCGAACAACCGCTCGTAACGATGGGCGAGATCCGTCAACGACTCAGGTTGCGCGTCACCGAGCAGCCTGGCGACGCCGTTCTCGGCAGCGGCCGGGTCGACAGTCAGCGGCTTGCCGGCGGCGAACTGATGCCATGCACTCAGGATCGATTTCGAATCTGACTTTGTTTTCTCCAGCGTCTTCGACCATTGCTGAACCAGCGACGGCAGCAACTGTGATTGCTCCGCGGTGACAGTGCCTTGTGGCGGGGCGGGGATCGGGGACTTTGAATCATTGACCGGTGTCAGCAGCAGTTTGTCGATGTGCGGAAAGAACTGCGGTTGTTCGAGGCGGATCACGTTGCGACCGGTCTTCAACGAGACCGTGCCTTCCACGAACCAAGTCTGCGTGTCCGGATTCCACGAGCCGGTCACCATGCCGGCCGCATCGGACTTGGCGAGTTGTCCGTTGAGGATCACTTTCACGGGCCGCGAGCCGGCGGCGGCATAACGCAATTCGAACTGGTACGCGGCGGCCCGTTCGACGTCGATGTCGTATTCGGTGAAGTTCGGAGTCTCGCCGCGATTGACCAACACGCCGATCGCTTTGCCATACGTCTCACGGTCCTTCAGCACATTACCGCGCGCGTAGTCCTCAGCTTCAATCAGGATCACACCCGGTATCGCTTTCACGTTCGGGTCGTTGCCGCGCGGCTTGGTGTTTTTCGACTGCTCGGCCAATTGAAATTCGCGGGTTGCCGCCAGCAGATACGCTCCCGCGTTGCGGCGGGGCTCGGTGAGAATCGTCTCCGTGGCATCGGCCTTCAACTTCTCAATCGCCTGCTTTTGTGCAGTCGCCAACCGCTGCCGTTCGTCCCGCTGTTGCAGTTGCTGCGGCGATGCCAACGGGCGTTCGTGCCAGCGGGCGACGACCGTGAACGTGTCCATCGTCTGAGTGCTCTTGAAGATGCCCGCCAGTCCGTAATAGTCATCCACCGTGAGCGGATCGAACTTGTGATCGTGACAGCGGGCACAGCCCATCGTCAGCCCCATCACCGCGCGGGCGATGGTGTCGACTTGCTCGTCGATGATGTCCATCTGCATCTTCACCGGGTCGTCCTCGGCGAGCATCTTCGCACCGAGACACAAGAAACCCGTGGCGACGAGCGCGTCGAACGAGTCCACGGCTCTTCCTGTCCCCTCGCCCCTATCTGCGGGGGAGAGGGTTAGGGTGAGGGGGGCTTTCGTCGCCGGACTCGCCACCTCACTCCGGCCCTCTCCCACATCAGAAAGGGAGAGAGGGGGAGACGACTCGAACGGCAACAGATCACCGGCAATCTGCTCGATCAGGAACCGGTCGTACGGCTTGTCTTCGCGGAACGCCTTGACCACGTAGTCGCGGTAACGATAGGCGTTCGCATAGGCAAGGTTTTCATCAAGGCCGTTGGAGTCGGCGTAGCGGGCGACGTCGAGCCAGTGCCGCGTCCAGCGCTCGCCGTACCGGGGTGACGCCAACAGCCGATCGACAACACGTTCGAGCGCATCGGGCGCGGAGTCGGCGACGAACTCGGCGACTTCGTCCGGCGTAGGAGGCAGCCCGGTCAGATCCAGTGTCACGCGGCGCAGCAGTGTTCGTCGATCGGCCTCGCGCGCGACCGACAGTCCCTTCGACTCCAGCGGGGCGAGAATGAACCGGTCGATCGGCGAACGGACCCACGCTTCGTTCGTCACGGTCGGCGGCAGTTCGCGTTGGACCGGCTGAAACGCCCAGAAGGCCTTCTGTTCGTCGGTGAAGTCCGCGGCGGCGGTTGCCGGGTTGGTGGCCGGTGCCGCAGGCTTCGAGTTCGGCCACGGCAGTCCGCGCCGGACCCATTCGGTCAGCGTGGCGATCTCGGCGTCGGGCAGCTTGGCCTTGGGGGGCATCTGCACCGTGTTGCGGTAGCCGATGACATCCACCAGCAGAGACTCATCCGGCTTTCCCACCACGGCCGCCGGTCCGCTTTCGCCGCCGGTCAGCACGGCGTCGCGCGAGTCCAATCGCAGCCCGGCTTTGGGCTTCTCGCTGCCGTGGCATTCGTGACATTTCGCGATCAGCAGCGGCCGGACCTTGGCCTCGAAGAACGCGGCATCTGAGGCTTCATCGGCGCGCGAGACATTCGCCGGGGCGAAGCACCAGATCGCGATCAGTCCCAGTCCCGTTACTCGCATTCCACGCCCCATCGAAACCCCGGCTGCATCGAAGGCCACTGCTTGATCTGGCGGCACACATGCGGATCGCGATTACATCGCGTCCGAGTCCCCAAGAGATTCGGGACGTGGGAAGCCAGCCCGACGATTCTCAACCGGCTGATGAGGGCTGTCAACGAACCCAGGCAGCCGCGCTGGTCCATCGCCTTTTGGAACGTAGGGTGGGACCAGCTCGCTTCGAGCGCCGGCCCACCATCGGGAAACATCGAGAAGTGCTGGTGGGCCGGCGCGGCGAAGCGCCGCTTGTCCCACCCTACATCCGGCCGAGCATCATCAAGGCATTGGCCCAGGCAGCCGCGCTACTCGTCGTTCGTCTGATAGATCCGCAGGAAGCGGTAGTAGACTTCCAGGCACATCGTGCTGACTGCCGTCGAATACAGCCGGCCGCCGATGCCGGCCCATTTGCCATTCGGTTCCCAGCTTCCCGCCAGCGGTCCCTGCGTGCGTTGCAGGCCGACGAGCATGTCGCGCAGGCCGCCGTTCCACTCGTCCCACGGCTGACCGTCGTACTGGAACATGGCGAGTGTGCCGTAGTACCAGTAGTACTCGTCGTAGACAGTCAGTCGGGGCAGGTTGTTCCGCAAGTACGCCACGGCCTCTTGGGACGAACCGTCAGTCGGGCGGATGCCGAACATCTGACGGCAGAACAGGGCTTCGGCGGTCATCGCGGGCGTCGGAGGTTCATTCACCTTGTAGCCAGCCAGACCGCCGCGTGTTCCCAGGGACCGTGCCTGCAGAAATTTTGTCATCCCGCGGCGGGTGGCTTCGGGGACTGGAATCCCCGAGTTGACCGCGCTCTTCAAGGCCATCAACTGCCAGCCGAACATGCTCATGTCGCTGTCGCTTCCCTTGTCATAGCGCCAGCCCCCGTCGGTGTTCTGCATGTCGCAGATCAACCGTACGGCGTCGCGCACCGCGTCTCGAAGTTCGGGGAAGGAAGCGGGGTCGCTCTGCATGCCATACGCTTCGGCGAGGGCAAATGTGGCGATCGCGTGGCAGTACATCATGTCGTACCGGGTGGCCCGGCCGCCGAGATAGCCGTTCGGTCGTTGCTGAGCGATCATCCACTGGATGGCCCGCATCACCGCACTCGAGTACTTCCCTTCCTCGTGCGTGTAGCCCGCGCCGAGGAATGACAGGATGATCAGACCCGTGATGCCGGAGTCGGCATACAGGCCGCCGTCGAGTCGGTTCTGTCCCTGGGGATCCTTCTTCGCGGCCCCGCCTCCGTGGCGGGCGGAGGACCAGTGTCCCTGCGGTTCCTGAATGCCGGCCATCCACCGCAGGCTGGCTTCCACCGCGCGTTCCGATTCCACGGAGCCGCCGTTCTTCAAGGCGATCTCTTTGCGCTGTTCGATCCGTCGTGAACGGTAGGTTTCGGGGTCGCGCGTCGGCGTGCGGGATGTCGCGGGGGAGGTGTCGATGCGGGCCAATTCGGGACTGGGGTTTTGACCGGGAATCTCCGTGCCGACTGATGAGCGTGAAGCCGGCAGTTGATCCCGCGGCACACTCGGCACCGATGGACTCGACGGACCCGATTTGGCGGGAGGATTGGGTTCGAACTCTGGATCGTTCCCGGCGCGGCTGCCTGCGCGCGTGAACTTCTCGGTGCGGCGGTTCCCCGTGGCGACCGCGGACGTTGAAGATGGTGAACTTCCCGCGTCAGCCACATCGGCGGGGATCGGATTGGGATCGCTGCGTCGGCGGATCCGATCGTCGGGTGCTCCGACAGGCTTGGGGACCGCGAATTCGGGAAGAAGTTCGTCGGGCAGACTGAGCGCGGCTCCGGCTTCGATCAAGGGTGCCGTCCGTTCCGCCGCGCCGCGCTGGGGTTCGACACGCGTCGAAACATCGATCGACGAGTTTTCGCGATTCACCTGCTGACGGCTGGCCGCCGTTTGACTCTGCGCTTCGGGTCGCGCTGCGGGAGCCGGTTGCTCAATGTCAGATGACGGACGTGCGGGCGACGTGACCGCGGCACTGGCAATCGATTGCTGGGCCGGCGTCGGCGTCGGTGCCTCGGGACGTGCCGGCAGGTCCGGAGTCTCGGGCAGGATGGGATCGTGGGTCGGTGCCTTCTCGACTTGGGGTGTTTCAACAAGTGACGGTTCCTGCTCGGGCCGCTGCAGGCGGGTGATCTCGGTGTCCAAGGGTTGCGTGGAAGTGTTCCAGACCGGGCGCGAGGAAGAGCCGGAGTCCGCCGAGTTCTCGTAGTCGCTGGCCAGTGTGACGCGAACCGCCGGCCGGTCCGGTGTACCCGGTTCTGCGGAAGTCGCAGGCAGGTTCTCGACAACGGTGGCCCATCCCAAGCCAAGGCAGCAGTGCAGCAGCAGCGACAGAAAGAAGGACTTCGACGTCGCGTTGTGATCGCCATAGTGAGTCCACCACAACGAGAGCAGTTGCACGGTCGCAAACAACGAGCAACAGACCAGCGCCGCGCGCAGCACCAGTTCACCCGTGGACAAGTGTCCCGCGCTCTGTGTGACCAGATCCCACAATCGCGTCACCGACTCGGGCATTACGATTCCTGCTTCCTGGGGAGATGGGCGACCGAGATGTTGCGGATTCCTGCCTCCTTGCAGGCGGAGAACGCATCCATGATCTGCTGGTAGCGGCACCGGCCGTCACCGCGAATGATGACCCCTTGGTTGGGGAATCCGGCGTGGGCGGCACGGAGCATGGTGGCGAGAGCCTCGGTGGTCAGCGGCTCACCCTTCACGATCACCTGACCGTTCTCGGCGACATTCAACACGATCTCATCGGGAGCGCCGGTCAGTGCCGAATTGTCCGCCACAGTGGGAACCTGGATGTCCGTCTGCCGTTCCTCTTCCGAGAACTTTGTCCCGACCATGAAGAAAATGATCAGCAACATCACGACGTCGAGCATCGACGTGAGGTCGATGGTCGGCTCTTCCAATGGTCCCGTCTTGAGAGGCATGCAACCGCTCCCTCGGTTCTAGTCGCAATCAGAAAACTCGCCGCACGACGGCCTGTCGGAATCGCCGCGACACACTTCAGGCCAGTGGGTCGAAACGTGAATCCGCAGCCGGCCCCCATGGGAATTCCCCGATCATTTCCGGCAACGTCCTGCTTGCCGATGATTTGAACCGGGAAGTCCGGCATGGAAGGGGCGGCATCATAACAGATCGGCAGAATTGGCAAGAGTCCGACGGTTCCAGAGCATTGCCGGTCTTTCCTTGGCCAGACTTCCCAATCGGAACGGCAGGCAAAGCTCTCCCCCCGAACTCTGGAGAGACGGGACGAGCAACGCCTATGACTGGCATCGCCCACTGCCCACTCGCGTCAGTAGTCCATCCACATGCCGCCGCCGAACAGCGTCTCTCTCAGACCGGCGAACGAGTATTGCAACGCGGGGCCGGTGTAGTACTGCATTCCCAGACGGTACGTGTGATTTGACGCGCCGCGCCACTGCCAGCCAGCGTTCATGTTGACGCTGGTCACGAAGCCGAAATCCTGCCGGGTGTGACCGTTGACCGCGGCGAACGGAGCACCGCGCAGGCCGAACACCATCGGGCTGTACTGCACACCGTACTGAAGTTCGATCGGCTCGGCGCCGTCCTCGGCATTGAAGGCATAGGCAACTTCACCGTAGACCTGCGCGTTGGGATTCAGGTGGCGTGTCCAACCGACGATGCCCGAGTCGCGCACGTAGTTCAACCGGAGATAGCCCGGATTGCGGATCAGGAACTCGTCGCCGAGATGTGAGCTCAGGTGGTAGTACCCCGCCTTGAAGGCATTGGGGCCATGCCGCCAGGTGGAAAGGAACCCGGCACGGAAATCACAGGCTTCCAGATCGTCGTTATTCGCCAAGTCGACACGCGGCAAAGCGGCGCCTTCGAGATCAAATTGCCAGCCCTCCGGATTGACGGCGTCCGTCGTGCCGTGGCGCAACAGTCCGACATGACCGCCGAGAGTCGTCTCCCAGATGAGACCGTCGCGCCCCTTGCTGGAGAACCAGACCGCCTGCATGCGCGATTCCTTCTCACCCGCCAGATAAGCCTTGTACATCAGACCGACCGGCATGACCTGCCAGCCGTATCCGCCGTCGGACCCGGCCGGCCCGGCCTGGAAGACATCATCAGTTTCCTCCCGCCAGTCCACCGGGTTCAAACGGCCGGCGTCTGAAGCCTCGGGACGATCTTCGGAGAAACTGGCGAGCGAAGCCTGCCCGGGTTTTGACCGCGGCTGCGACGGGGAACGCATGCTTCCATCCAGACCGACTTGAACCTGAAGCCCAAAGACGGGTTCATCGAGTCCGGCGCTCCTGTCAACGGATACACCGGGTTCGGAACCCGCCCAACCAAGCGCTGTGATCCCGAGCACTAGGCAACAGCAATTGATCCAGCGAAACACGAGGCTTCCTCCGGAGTTGTGAATCCACGGCATTGAACGACGCGCTCTCGTTTATCGGCCGTTCGTGGCGAATGAGCACGGCCAACCGGTGGTGACGGTGATGATCGCCGCAATCAATCGCCCGGATGTACCCGACATGCCGGAAACGGAAGCGCGGTAATCTGCGGCGACTCTGTCGATGCCAGTGGCCGACGCGCTGGGAGATGCTCACGCGTACCGCCTCGCCCGGATCATTCACGGCGTCGTCGCTGAGTTCGCAAGAACTCAGGTCGTGGCCCGCTGTTTTGCTGAATTCTTGCGAATTCAGCTACGAACAATGCCCGACGCGCCGAGCGAAGCTCCTGCGAGTTGTGCGCTGCGTCACTTCGGCCGATTTCGCGGCGGCGTTTTCCAATGCGTGCGGCTCGTGGTTACAATCCCGGCCTGTTGATCCGACTCCTGCTTGGGTCGTCCGCCAACCGCCTTGGAGATGCGTTGCAATGAAGTGTCATGGAATCCACCGTGCGGCCCGAGGCCGTTTTTCGCTGACCGTTGCGGCATGTCTGATGCTGGTGTCCGCGGCCCGAGTCTGTTCGGCCGCGTCCTTTGATGAGAACATCAAGGCGATTCGCTCCGTCGGGGCTGAAGGCCAGGGGCATGCGGCGGCCATCGCGGCGGTCAAGGAACTGTCGCAAGGATCGGCCGACACGCTCATCCCGATGTTGAAGGCGTTCGACGAGGCCGGCCCGCTGGCGGTGAACTGGCTGCGAGGCGCGTTCGAGACGCTCGCGGACCGTCAATTGAAGGCCACGGGGAATCTTCCGGCCGACAAGCTGGAAGCGTTCGTCAAAGACACCGCCCGCAATGCGGGGGCGCGGCGGCTGGCGTATGAGTGGCTCATTAAGGTGGATGCGAAAGCCAGTGACCGGTTGATTCCGGGGATGCTGCGGGACGCCAGCCCGGAGTTCCGCCGGGACGCCGTCCAGCGTCTGATCCAATCCGCGACCGCCGCGCGGGAAGACAAGAAGGTCGACGAGGCGCTGAAGCTGTACCGCGAGGCTCTGGCCGGTGCCGTGGATGACGACCAGGTCAAGGCGATCGTCGGGCCGCTGCGGGAAATGGGACAGCAGGTCGACCTGCAAAAGCACTTCGGGTTTCTGACCGAGTGGCATCTGGCCGGACCGTTCGACAACACCGACAAGAAGGGGTTCGACATCGCCTATCCGCCGGAAAAGAGCGTCGATCTGGCGGCGAAGTATGTCGGTAAGGAGGGCGAAGTCACATGGCAGAAGTTTTCGACCGCGGACGAATACGGAGTCTTCAACATCGCCAAGCAAGTCTCCGCGTACAAGGGGGCCGCGATGTATGCGGCGACCAGCTTTGTTTCAGACAAGGCACAGTCCGTCGAATTCCGGCTGGGGACATCGAACGCTTGGAAACTGTGGGTCAACGGCGAGCTGATCTTCGGCCGCGATGAATACCACCGTGGCAAGCAGTTGGATCAGTATCGTGTGACCGCCAAGCTCCGACCGGGAAACAACGTGATCCTGTTGAAGGTCTGTCAAAACGAACAGACGGAAGATTGGGCGCAGGATTACCAGTACCAGATCCGCGTCTGCGACTCGACCGGCGCCGCGATCCTGCCGACTCCCGCAGCGGCAACGCCGCGCGTCGATCGCTGAACTCACACTTCCCCATCACCTTTTCATGGAATTCGCACGATGCGCCTGATGATGATCGGCCTGAGTCTGGCACTCTGTTTGTCGCCCACTGCGGTGCGCGCCGAGGACTGGCGTCAATTTCGGGGCAACGACGGCACGTCGGTCTCGAAGGAATCCGGCCTCCCCGTGAAATGGTCGGTGACGGAAAACATCGCTTGGAAGACGTCACTTCCCGGTCGGGGGCTGAGTTCCCCGATCATCGTCGGGGATCGGGCCTTCGTGACGTGTTCGAGCGGCTTTCGACACGATCGCCTGCATGTGCTGTGCGTGAATGTCGGCGACGGAACCATCCGTTGGGAGCGGCAGTTTACTGCCACCGGACGGACGATGACCTATCCGAAGATCTGCAACGCGGCACCAACACCCGCCAGCGACGGCCAGCGGGTATTTGCCCTGTTCTCCAGCAACGATCTGATCTGCCTGGATCTCGACGGAAATCTGCAATGGTTCCGCGGCCTGACATTCGATCATCCCAACGTCAGCAACAGTCTGGGCATGGCCTCGTCGCCCGTGGTCGTGGGTGACACGCTGGTGGCC
>JANMLE010001459.1:0-4477 GCA_031372385.1 Planctomycetota bacterium
GGGTGATCCGAAAAGTCAACGGCTTGCAATAGGTCCGATGCATCATTAACTGTCGTAGCATGGACGCCTCGTCCGTGCGGCCCAATTCCCCGGATGAACACGTATTGCCGCACGGACGAGGCGTCCATGCTACGGATTGTGCCCGCCAATTCCCGACAGTTCTTGATGCGCCGATCCCAAGGCCGCGCGGGGTAGGAACGACTCAGTCGGGGCCGCGTGAAGCGGAATCGAGCCGCGCCGTCGCCGCGCCGCGACTTGATCCCGACGGATCAACCGTGCCCGGCTTCGTGGCGTGGACTCGCACTTCGGACAGGACGCTCAACAGTCGCGCGGGAAACAGGCCGATCAGCAGCAGCAACACCGCGCAACCACAGCCCGTGACCAATGACGCGCGGCGACCCTGCGGCAGCGTGCGCGCGATCGGTTGCTCCAGCAGCATCACCCGCGCGAATCGGATCACGACGCCCGCCGTCAGCAGTGTGGCGGTGGTGATTGCGATCAACAGCAGGATCAGTCCCGCATGGGGAGTTCCGCCATCATGCCCGCCGGCCGCGCGCACATTCAGTCCCACGACCATCAGCAGCCAGTTGGACCAGAAGCCCCACAGCGGAGGCTGACCGATCAGACTCGCCAGCACGACCAGCAGCGCGGCCGCGGGGACCGGTTGCAACCGCCCCAATCCCAGCAGCTCATCAATGAACTCCACGTCGCGTCCGTCCCGCGACAGGTACGAGAACAGCAGGAACAGCCCCGCCAATCCCAACTGACTGGCACCCAGCGCGAACAGCAGCAGCGCCAGCGAACCGGGTTGCCCTCCCGCCGCCGCCAAGCTGTGTGCGGGTGTTGCCAGGTCCGCCGCGGAGGCCATCAGTCCGACGGTCAGCCAGGCCGCATGCAACATCGGGATCGACGTGGCCCAACGGCGCAGGCGTCCTTCGCCGCTCATCAATCCCAATCCCGCCAGCGCCCCCGACACCACACAGGTCAGTCCCGCCACGACCAGCAGCATCACCAGCGTCTCGTCGCGATATCCCACCCAGACGTATCCGCACAGCCGCGCCAGTCCCAGCACTCCTGTCAACTGGCCTCCCACAAGCACGCAGCCCGCCGTCCAGTATCCGACGTGGCGGCTGCTTTCGATGAATGCGACCTGCCACGGGACGAGGCCGATCCGCCCCCCCAGTCCCGCGACGATCAAGCCAATCGCCAACAGACCGAGTTTCGATCCGGCACCAATCACGGTGTGGCCGTCACCGGGAACATACGCGTCCGTCAGCGTTTGACGTATCTCATCGAACTGTGTCGACGCGGTGACATTGGCGAGCAGCGCGATCCCCAGCCACAGACAACACGACGTGGCGATCCCCAGCCAGAGACAGACCTCGTCGCGCGGCGGTTGGCCGTTGGAGTCTGAATCATGTTGTCGGCCAGGGTTGAGGTCGCGCTGACGATCGGCAGTCTCCAGTCGATCAATCTTCCGCAGTGCCCACGACGCGAACTGCACGATCTCGGCCGATAGTGCCATCGTCCCCAGATCGTTGGCAGAACCGACCAACATCGCGCCCGCGATCAGGAAGCAGAGAAACCCCAATCGCTCGGCCGTGCGATCATCGAGTGACCTGATCCCGAACGAGCCGATTCCGAACAGCGTTCCCAACACGAGCGCCAGCAATTGCGCGGCCACCGAGAAGGGATCGGTGGACCAGATCAAACGCGGGGCGTCACCAGCCGCGACAGTGTCCGGCGGAATGTCACCGGTGATGATCAACCACGCGGCCATCAGCATCGCCGCCAGCCAGACACTCTCATACCAGCGTGACGACCGCACCCACCGGCTCAGGATCAGCGCCACCCCGCCCACGGCCAGCAGCAATGTCGGCGCAGCGGGGATTGGCATGAACGGAAACTCGTTCGCGGATGGTGGCGAAGGTCGGACACGGAGGCAAACTCAATACCGCATCCTTGTCCGACAATCCACGCCGACACTTCGAAGTCGTCTGCCTTGACGCGGCGAACGCGGGGGATGCGACGAGTGTACTGTAGTCCCGTCGCTCCGCCGACGGGACCGTCAGTAAGTGGCTGTGCAGTAAGAGCGTCCCAGCGTGGGCCGCTGTCTTGGATTCATCGATCGGGCAAGTGAGATGTCGGGCGTCCGCCTCAGTTCGACAATCGTCCTCATTCGCGCTCGCTTTGATTCGCGCGGAGATCGTTTTGGTCCGCGCGAATCAAAACGAGCGCGAATGGGAAAGCGAAGCCAAGATTGCCACGCCCGAGTGAGGAGACACCGCTCGCCAGATGGCTGCGCCGCCGCTGGTGATTCAATCCCATCGTGGCCATAATCCGTCGACGACATGTCTTTTTGCGGTCTTTCCCCGGTTCAGCAGATGAGGTTTCGCGATGTTCGCTTCCCCGGTGCATCGTCAGGCATGCGGCGCATCGCGCCTTCGCGTGGCGTTGATTCGCACGCGATGGATGTTCGGCCGAGCGGTGGCCGCGATTCTGATCGGATACTGCCTGCTTGGCGGAGTGGTCGCTGCCGCCGATGAGACATCCACGCCGGAGCCCAAGATCGAACCGATCGACTTCGTCTCCACCGCTGCGCCGCAGGCCGATCCCACCAGCTCCGGCACGTCGTCAGCATCTTCGTCGTCGTTGGGCTTTGCGATCTTTTCTCCCGACAGCAAGTTGATCGCCACCGTGGCTCAACCGGTCGGCGAGGGGTTGAAGGGGGAAGTCCTCGTCTGGAGCGCGGCCGACGCAAAGAGGCGGTGTCAATTCACTCATCCCGGCCGCATCGTCGCGGTCGCGTTTTCCCCCGACGGCAAGCTGCTCGCCATCGGGCCGAACGGACCTCAGTTCGGTGTCTCGCTCATCGACACCAAGACCGGTGACATTCAGCAGACGTTGCCCGGCCCCGTCGCGCAGGCCAACTGTCTGGTCTGGTCCGCCGACGGAAAACGACTGGCACTCGGGAGCACGGCGGACAAGAGCGTGCGCGAATGGGATGTCACGAAGAAGCGGTTCGTGAAGGCGCATGAGGTCGATCTGGCGCATGTCATGTCGGTCGGTTTCGCCAAGGACGGAACGCTGCTGGCGGTCGGTTCGCCGGCCCGCGAACGCCTGCTGCTGCATGTCGTGGACGTGGCCACCGGCAAACCAGTGCAGACGCTGACCGGTCACAAGGAGACGATCGAAGCGGCCGACCTGTCGGGCGACGGCACGTGCGTCGCCTCGGTCGGCTGGGACGCCACCGTGCGCGTCTGGGATGTGGCCAACGGCGAGACCATCGCCGAACTGAAGGGACACAAGCGCGGGATCAACGCCGTTGCCCAATCGTTCGATGGTCAGCGGGTCGCATCGGCCAGCACCCGCGAATTCAAACTGTGGGACGGTGAAAAGAAAGAACTGCTGTCGGATCTCGGTGGCGAGAACAACGGGGCCAAGCTGGTCGCGATGTCTCCCAACGGAGCCTGGCTGGTCTCGATCCTGCGCGACGGTTCCGCGCACTTGTGGGACGTCGAGAAGAGGTCGGAACGGACGGTCCTCGACCGCGATGCCAAGGCCACCGAGACGGCGAGCACCGACACTCTTGGAAGCGACGAGAAGCCGGGAGCACCGCCACCATCGGATGCCCCCGAACCGGAAGCCATCCAGGCGCTGGCCTATTCGCGCGACGGCAAGTGGCTGGCGATCGCCCGCGAAGATGGACGGATCTCAATTCGCACCGCAGCCGATGGCAGGGTGCATCGTGAACTGGAAGCCTTCGGCGATGTCGCTTCGAGCGTCGCCTTCAGCCCCGACAGCAAGCTGCTCGCCTCGGGCAGCTTCGACAAGGTGATCAAGATCTGGAAGGTCGAGAGCGGTGAGCAGGTGGCCGAATTGCCGGGCCACGCGAATTGGATCTTTGGGATCGCGTTCTCACCCGACGGTCAGACACTCGCCTCCGCCAGCTACGACAAAACGGTCAGGCTGTGGAACATTGCCGAGGCGAAGGAACTCGCCACGTTGACCGGCCACTCTGCCGGAGTCCGCGCCGTGACGTTCACGCGTGACGGCAAGCACATGATTTCCGGCGGCAGCGATCGCACGGCCATCGTCTGGAACATCGAGACCCGGATGCCGGTCGCGACGCTCAAGGGACACACCGCCGCCGTCCGCGACATTGCCTGTTCGCCCGATGGCGGCACGGTCGCCACCGCCAGCGAAGACGCCACCATCAAGCTGTGGAAGACTGAAGACTGGACCGAGCGCGCCGTCGCGAAGGGAGCGGACGGTGTGATGTTCTGGTGCCTGGCGTTCTCGCCACAGGGGCGCACTCTGGCGGGTGGCGCGTTTGACGGCACGATCAAGCTGTTTGATCCCAGCGACGGCCGGGAACGCTCCACGCTGCGCGGTCCGACCGATGCCGTCACCTCAGTGGCATTCGCGCCGGACTCCCACGAAATCATCGCTGGCAGCATCGACAAATCGTTCCGTC